>JAHDGD010000176.1 GCA_020627825.1 Saprospiraceae bacterium | reverse complement strand
CACTCAATACTTCCAATCCACATGCCTATAAGGTAAACTATTTAACTCTTCTCTATGCAATCGCCATTTCGGCATAAATTTATTCATGAGTTTTATGAATCTATCTGTATGATTTTTTTCATGTAAATGGACTAACTCATGTACTAAAATATATTCTAAACAAATGGGTGGTTTCTTTGCCAACTCTAAGTTTATCCAAATTCTTTTAGAGTCGGTATTACAAGCGCCCCATTTGGTTTTCATTTGCTTAACTCCCCAAGCAGAAGATTTTACGCCAATTTTCTTTTCCCATTTTTCAATTAATGGGGGAATTTGAATTTTCAATTGTTTGCGGTACCATTCTCTAAATATTCTTGCTCGATCATCTACAGATGTACCAAGTGGAACTTTGAGTATTATTTTTTTGGTACCAGCTATTCGAACCTTACTATACCCTTTCTCTTCATTTACTTCTAGAAGATACCTTTTGCCTTGAAAAAAATGACTCTCCCCAGAAACATAATCCCGCCTGGTTTCTCTGGCTTGCTCTTTAAAATTTTTAACGTGTTTCTTTATCCAAGCCAACTTACTAATTGCGAATAAACGGAGAACTTCATCATCGGTCTTTTGAGGAACAGCTAGCCTTATCCTACCGTTTGGAGGATATACTGCTAAGTGCATATTTTTGATGTCTTTCCGAACCACATCAATTTCAATATTCGCTATTTTTAATAGATCGGGTTTAATACTCACTTTGTGCTTTTATAATGTCCATTAACTCCATTACCTTCTGCGGATCTTCCACAATTTTGCTTACCGCTATTCTTAACTTTTTTTCCTTAATACCACCATCACGCCAATTATCTAGTTTATTGTATTGAATTGCTTCATCTATTTCCATAACCAGTGACACATCATTTTCTAAATTATCATATAAAGCTTGCTTTGCTTTTGTATTTATACTCGCAGGATAGGATGCATAATTTGAAGGATTAGAAACCTTATTGGCCAATGCTTTTATCTGTTCTAAATAGTTTTGATAATCAATCGTCTCTTGCTTTCTTTGCTGAATGAGTTCATCCAACAGTTTAGACATTTTATCATAATACTTTGGATTAGCCTTAGATTCTTCAGTGATCACTTTTCTAACATTGTTCTCAATGGTTTCCGCTACAGCAGTTTGTTTACTTTTCTTTTTATCATCCGCTGTTTCTGAAAGATCATCTCCTAACTTTACAATTAAATCTACTAAGGATTTGTTTTCAAAGTTCGAAATCTTTTTACTAGAATTTGCATCTAAATACATATCCATCAATTGCCGCATACCTGGCTCAAAACGTTTGAAATCTAGATAATCTCCACTTGCTTGTTTTATAGTTTCTCTTAAGTCTGCATAATACTGTACTTGTCCTTTTATTTTACTTGCTTCCGCTTCGGAATAACCCATTTTGTGCATTTCATTAGCCACATCAGCATAAGCTCTTATCAATTTAACCACGGCTTTATATAAACTCTGTCTTTTTTCTTCGGTATCCTTAATATCATTTGGATTTTCCGTATCACCACAAAAGAATTTAATAAAGTGGGGTTCATCTTTTGGATGAACGGGATCACACATCGCAATTAAGGCCTCAATTGCTGTTTCTAATCTTCCCCTGCTTTCGGTGTATCGATCTTTGAGTAGTCCTTTTACATCTTCCTCATCATAATTGTCAAATGCCTGTGAAGTATAGTCCGATATTGATTTTTGTAAACTCTTAAACAAGTCTTTATAATCTATGATATAACCATATTCTTTGCCTTCACTATGCACTCTATTAACTCGACATATCGCTTGAAATAAACCGTGATCTTGCATACTTTTATCAATGTATAAATAAGTAGCCGAAGGCGCATCAAACCCCGTCAATAGTTTATCTACCACAATCAATAGCTTCATCTTACTGGGCTCTTTGATAAACTTTTCTTTTACCTCCGCTTCAAAGTCTTCTGTAGATTTCCCATTAAGCATTTTGGAATAAATCGCGTGTTTCAATAATTTATCTGTTGGATTAGCTTCTCCAGTTTCTTCGCCTTTTATATCTCCATGATGTGGTTGGTAAGAAGTGATTATTGCACATTCTTTAAAATGATTATTTTGAAAAAGCTCATAGTATTTGCAAGCTTGAAATACCGAACCAGAAACCAACATCGCATTTCCTTCTCCAGTTCTCAATCGCGGTTTTGTTCTAAAATCTTTGATTATATCAAAGACGATTTTTTGAAGTCGTGACTTAGACCCTAATACTTTTTGCATCGTACCCCATCGTCTTTTCAACTCGATCTTAGCCACATCTGTAAGGCCATTGGTTTCGGCATCAAACCAATCATCTATGCTTTGCTGATCAGTGACAAATTGTTCAACGTCTCTAGCCTCATATAGTAAATCAAGTACCACTCCATCTTCCACCGCCTCATCAAATTTATAGGGGTTGCCAATATAAGGACCAAAAATCTCAATCGATTTTTGCTTGTCTTTTTTTAATAAGGGCGTACCTGTAAAACCAATAAACAAGGCCTCAGGTAAAATCGTTTTCATAGCGGTATGTAACTTACCCGATTGGGTACGATGACATTCATCTACAAAGACATAAATATCTCCTTTGGCTTTAAAATCACTTCCCAGACTTTCTTTTAACTCTTTGAGAAAAGTATCGAAATCGCCTTCTTCACTCGTTCGTCCAAACTTATGTACCAGACTACAAATCAGCATCTCCGTTTTTTGATTTAAGGTACTGATTAGGTCTCTACCGCTTTGGGTTCTATAGATTTTTTCGTCTACCCCAATAAACAATTTTTCAATTTGATCATCCAATTCTTCACGATCCGTTATGATAAGAACACGGCTATCTTTTACATTTTCTCTTATCCATTTGGTTAGCCAAACCATGGTGAGTGATTTACCTGAACCTTGGGTATGCCAAAGAATACCTCCTTGCCGAGTACGCACATTATTTTGAGCCGACTTAATACCAAAATATTGATTCGGACGGCATAATTTTTTAAAGCCTTTATCAAATACAATGAAGTTATACACCAAGTCCAAAAATCGCTTTTTCTCACATAATAAATAAATATGCTTATCAAGGAGATAGTCAAATGTTTTATCTGTTTCTTCTTTCCATGTCAAAAAATATTTTTCTGGCGTTTCAATGGTACCATACCGAATTCCCTGCGTATCATTACCTGCTAAAACAAATTGCATAGTTGTAAAAAACTTAGGAATAAAAGCATCCTTTTGATTATCTAAATTCTGACGGATGCCATGCTCTACGCCCACTTTACTTCGTTTGAGTTCGATCACTCCAAGAGCAATACCATTCACATAAATGACTATATCTGGACGTTTTCGCTGTTTTCCTTGCACAGTCACCTCCTCAGCAATAGCAAATTGGTTGTTTTTTATTTCTTTCCAATCTATTAACCATACTGTCTCTTTGGCTTGTCCAGTTTCTTCTTTTACGTTTACTCCATAACGAAGTAATTGATACACCTCCTTATTGGCTTCATACAAACCATTGGATAAATTGGTCGCTGCCTTTACAAGTTTATCCACTGCCTTTTGTATTTGTAAAGCAGAATAACCTTTAGACAATAAATAGTTTTTCAGTATTTCTTCTTCTATAGCTTGGGTACGAACTTCGTCTTCCCAATCGCCTAAATAGCTGTAGCCTAATTCCTTTTGGAATAGTTGGATCACTCTATTTTGTGAAGCTCTTTCTGATTTGCCGATGTTGTTATTCATACTCCTATTATTTTATCTCTGTTATTTATCATGGTAATAACTTCCTTGTAATGATATTCAATTTCAGCCCTCGACCATTCATTTTTGGCATTTGTAAGGTCGTACATTACTTTCTGTTTAGGAGGTAAATTATGGTGATAATACTTTCCATTTTGGGCAGCTTTTCCTGTGGGCTGCTCGTTATTCATTTTTGAATTACCTCCTCTACTTACCAAACACAAATTCCCAAGGTTATCTTTTATTTCAATTGTTTCATTCGGATTAGATTGAGGAAAATGATGTTCAACTGAATTTCTGTATCGAAACTCAAAATTGAATTTTTTTCTATCCTGATACCAGTACAAGTAATCTATAAAATTAAATAGGAAATGTGGGGTGCTAGTACCGACTGCATAGACCGACTCCATCCCAATATGTACTAATTCAGGATTATTATTAAACCTACTCAACGCTAAATTGTCTAGCTTCTTTAAGAATTCTTTGCCATTAATACAAAGATCTTCTGGCGTTTCAAACCAAGATAAAACATCATAAAGCCAATTCTTATACTTCTTGTTCCTAAAGCTAACTTGGAGCATTGAAAGACACTTTATTATTGTTTCTTGCTCTTTTTCAAATGAATTGACAAAGACTAACCTGTCTAGATTCTTTCTAGCGTAGTGGTACTTTTTCGGTTTCCTAAGAATCCACTTGTAATAATCCTCTGCCTCATCGTCTTCAGTTGATTTTATAATAAAGCGATCAAACACCACCCTATAGAAGAGCAAATGTTTGGCAAACTCAAGAGGTTCTATGTCGTTATAATAAAATTCAAAGGTGTTGAGTAGTTCATCGCTTGTTAACGGGATTTCTGCATCTTCACTAAAATAAAGTTTTAAAGAATGCATTAAGAAGTTTGGAAAATCAACAATTGACTCTGATAACTCTTCTGCATATTTTTCATTATTAGAGTTCGTTTCATCAACAATTGATTTGCCATTAAGAATCTCTTTGATACTCAATCGTATACCTGAGTTCTTGTTTTTTTTGTCGCTTTTTTCAGTTGGATCAAAACCCAATGTGTAGTCGTCATAATTTTCACCAAAAAACTCTTCACGATCAGCTTTGCTAAATAATCGATGAATCGGCTTGTTCATTTGCGAACAAGCATCCCATATTTTAGAAAACAGTATGGAATCTTCCATACGGTCTCGAATCGTATCCAACAATTTTGCTTTTACAATCTCATGTTGTTCCAGTTGTTCGCCCCTATTATTCATTATTTCAAAATAATGTGCAACATCAGTATCCGAAGGAATTTCTACCTGAACGATTTGTACTTGGTTGAAAAAATAATCCGCGAACCGTTTGCGGATTTTTGACTTCAATGTTTTTAAGGTATGTTTTGAAGTCTCTTTTATATTGAGATTTGCAGTTTGAATATGGTCAACAGCTTCTACAAAATGTGATATTAGGTGGTTACTTGTTGTATTCGCAATATCACCATTTTGAAAATAATAACTCAAAAATCCTTCCACTTCAGGCCGAGAATCATATTGAAGAACAGGCCTTTTTATTTCTTGATTTAATTGCTTTGCTATTAGTGATATTGTGGTAAGTCGTTGTTGGCCATCTATTACTTCAAACTGTCCATTCTTTCTTTTTAATACTACAAGACTACCAATGAAATAATAACTTTTTTCATCCTTATTAAACTGCTTATAAATATCTTGAAGCAACTGCTGAATTTCCACAATAGACCATGCATAATTACGCTGATATAACGGGATTACGTAATGGTGAGTTAAAATTTCATCAACGTTCTTGTTTAAATTTCTCCGTTCCATTTCACACTAATTAACCTTATCAATAATGACCACATCTAATGCTTCCATAATTTTTTCTATTTCGGGAATATGTCGCTTTTTCTCTATATCCTTCCTAGCTATTTTCTCCAGTTTCCTTAGGTCAAAATAGTTTTTGCTTTCTTCTATAATAGCAAATAAATTGCTCTCTTTAGGATATTTGGCTGCCGCTGCATATCGTACTTGCCATTTCTCTAACCTTAATCGATAAATTACACCAAACAGTATTTTGTAAAATCTATTTACTCCATCTTCTCCAAATTTATCAAATAGCATCATGACGGCTGACTTATATAATTCTTTGAGATATTGATCGCCTTGTCGATGACTGCCTTTATATTGAAAAGCGTTTTTATAAAACTTCTTAAATTCTGCGAGCACATCATTACCTTTGGCAATAAATAGTTGCTTATACATTTCCACATAAGTCTCTACGTAATCAAAAAATGCTTTGCCATTAATTATAGATTGATTGATAGAAACATAGTCTATCACATTAGGTATTTGGGCCTTATTAAACCGAGACTTTATACCTTTGACATTTAAGCTCAACGAGTCAAAATAATTTAGGGCAATAGAATGCATTAAATCTTTATTTAGAAAAGGATAATCGATTCCTTCTTTTGAATTTATAGTTTGCCCTTTAAACTCATCAATATCTTCTTTTGAAAAACGATAAGCCGAATACTTTCTGCTCCAGACCCTAGTTCGATACAACTGCTCATTAAATAATTGCTTCAATAAATCTCGTGGAGTTTCATTTCCTAAAGGGTCTTGCACATAGCGAGTCGCATTTTCCCAACGCCTATCGCTTTCTATCTTATCTTTCTCAGGCGCTTCTTCCATGGCTCTTATATGGTACGCCTTAAGCAAATTGTAGGCTTCTAAATGTTTGCCTCTTGTATTCTGTGAGTCAAACATTTGGAACGCCTGAGACAGCTCTTTTTCTGCTACTACAATTTCTACAAACTCGCAAAACTTGCTAATATAGTTGAGGAAGTCTTTTCGTTCACGCGGAATGTTATCGGCTACCCAATGGCTTATGTATTTATGATTTTGTTTGATATTTTTTTCTGAGTCTGCATGTGCAAACTGGAAGCGCTCCAATAAATCGTTGGCTTGTTCGCTACCCAAAACATGCATAAGCAGAACCAACGTTGTTAATCGTTGTTGTCCATCAATAATGTCAACAGCTGTTTTACTTTTTTGATGGAGAATAACGCTACCAATACGGTAAGCACTTTTTATATTTTTCCAACTGGTATAAATATCTTCTAGTAATTGATTGACATTTTTTTCTTTCCAACGATAAGGACGCTGATAATATGGGATGTTTAGAGGCTGGTCTAATACATCCGTCACTTTTTTTATTTCTGCATTTATACTACTCATACCAACCTCGTTTTTCCCGTTAATAACTCCTGCATCATCCCTTGCTTGATGGATTGGTATTTTGATTTTTTTGTTTCTAATTGGCTGATTTCTGTGTCCATATCGGAGAGGATTTGGGCTATGGCTTTTTGTTCTTTAATCAGAGGGATTATTATTTCGATTGCTTTTATTTGCCCGCCAGTTATTAGAGGTTGACCAGAACCAAAAATTAATTTGGTTAGATTGTAATTTTTGAGATAGAAATACATGAAATCAATATCGAAAGAAGGTGACATGGTAACCATTAACGTATTATCAGACACACAATAGTTTCCTTCTACTTTGTATAGAGTTCCGGCATTTGCACCAACCCTAGCTACTAATAATTTATTTCCTTGATAATCTGGATAATCTTTAGTTCCGATTATTCCTGTAGAACCATATAAAGAATACATACCAGAAACCGACTTTGTATTTGAACTTCCAGATGAGATATTCTCACAAACTTCCCCCAAAGTCTTCTCCACCCACTCTCCAGAAAACCAAGCTAAACGTTTACCACCTTTATGTGGAGGGGTAAGCAAAGCTTGCATCGCTCCTTGTTTGATGGCTTTCTTTTTGATAATGAGTTGCTCCAAACTATGGATGAGGGCATCTACATCACTTAATGCGGTGGCAATGGCGCGTTGTTCGGTGAGGGTTGG
>JAHDGD010000018.1 GCA_020627825.1 Saprospiraceae bacterium | reverse complement strand
TGAAATGAAATTGTCAATGTTCTGCTAAGCAAGGTATCAATCACTGTTGATTCATTCAATTCATTATTATAACGCAATACATTTCCGATCCCTTGAGATAATTTAACCTCGGGGCTTAAAATAAAATATGGAAAAAAGAATTGCATTCCAGCTCCAATTTCTAATGAAAAATCATGTGGAGTAACCGTCACAAAATCATCCGCCTGATTACTTCTACTAAACCCATTTACATCATAAGAATATTTTATCCCACCTATTATAAAAGCCCTCATATCTCTGTAGGGCTCTGATTTATATCGTATTAAAAACGGAATATCAGCATAAACAAATTCTATCTTCTCTCTGAAATATGGAGTAGTTTCACCTACTCTAAAATATTCCAATGAACGCTCTGACAAAGAAAAACCTGCTAACACTCTAAAGTCAAAATATTGACCGAGTTTCAAATTAAAAATTCCTTGAAAAGTTAGACCTGGTCGAGATGATGACGTATTTACAGAAGTAGAGTCATTTAAAATAAATCTGCTGCTGTGATTGACAATAAAACTTGAACTGTTTCCAGCTAATGCAATACCATAATAAATTGGTTTAGACTTGAAACCGTTAAAATTATATGACTTGTTTAAGCCTGTTTGTGCTGAGGCAAAAAATCCACATAGAAGAAATATTAAGATTATTTTACTCCTGTGTAAACAGCACATATACCCATACTGAGACTTTCCCATTTATTATCTTTTAAACCAATGTTTTGCATGTGCTTAACAAACTTTTCATAATCAGGAAAAGCCTGCACACTTTCATATAAATATTTATACGCTTTTGGATCTTTTGATGTTAAACGACCGATTGTTGGTAAAATGTATTTAAAATATAAATTAAATCCTATTTTAAATGGAATAAATCTCGGTTTTGTAAATTCCAAGATAACCATCTTGCCACCCGTTTTAGTTACACGTCGCATTTCTGCAAGTCCTTTTTCAAGATTTTGAAAGTTTCTTACACCAAATGCAACAATTGCAGCATCAAATGTTTCATCTTCAAATGGCAAGTTTTCGCTATCTCCATTTATAAGGTTTACTTTTTCAGATAACTGCTTTTTGCTTAACTTTTTTCTTCCGATATGAAGCATTTCATCACTAATATCTACCCCAATAATTGATTCCACTTCTAACAACTTTTCAGCTGTTATAGCAAGATCTCCTGTTCCAGTCGCAACATCAAGTAAATGTTTAGGCTGATCATTTTTAAGCTTTAAAATTGCTTTTTTACGCCATTTTCTGTCTATCCCTAAGGAAAGTAGTCGATTTAAA
The DNA here is from genome assembly GCA_020627825.1 of Saprospiraceae bacterium. GTDB lineage: Bacteria > Bacteroidota > Bacteroidia > Chitinophagales > Saprospiraceae > JAHDFB01. The sequence goes on along the minus strand of JAHDGD010000018.1, from coordinate 39,529 downwards.
AAATCGTAAAAAGGCGCAATCTTATTGAACATGTTTTCAACTTGCGTTCTTTTAGCTTCGTCTTTGCTGTAAGGTTTAACTTGTTCTTCCAAAATTTGAAATTTACCGCAAATGTAATGCTATAAAATGAACTGTTATGCATTTGCAATATGCGTATTTTATTAATAGTTAAGTTCGATTATTTTTGGGCTTTAAGCCCAAAAGACATAAGCTGAACCATACAATAAAAGCACTTTTCGAAACTAATGTTTAAAAAAACGCTATTGAGAACTATAAAATACTTTTATAATCCCAAAGATCATAGAATACATCTAGCTGAATTACAGGCACTTAGAGCACATGAATCACAACCAACATATCGTGATCGAAAAAAAGCAAAATTTTATATATGAAAAGCTTTAATTTAACTACATTTGCGTTTTAAATAAATTACAATTCAATTAGTATAAATGGCTGAAAATCAAAGAATAATATCAATAGATATTGAAGATGAAATGAAGTCGGCTTACATAGATTATTCTATGTCCGTAATTGTTTCTAGAGCATTGCCTGATGTAAGAGATGGGATGAAGCCTGTGCATAGGAGAGTACTTTATGGTATGTCTGAACTAGGCCTTACAAACAACAAATCACACAAAAAGTCTGCGAGAATCGTAGGAGAAGTACTGGGAAAGTACCACCCTCATGGTGATTCATCAGTATATGACACTATGGTAAGACTAGCTCAAGATTGGTCTTTGAGATATCCTTTAGTAGATGGACAAGGTAATTTCGGTTCAATGGATGGAGATAGTCCTGCTGCGATGCGTTATACAGAGGCACGACTTGAAAAGATTTCAGACGATATCTTGTCTGATTATAAAAAAGAAACGGTTGATTTTCAACTAAACTTTGACGATACCTTAGAAGAACCTACCGTATTACCTACAAGAATACCAAATCTATTAGTAAATGGAGCATCAGGTATTGCAGTGGGTATGGCTACTAATATGTTGCCTCATAACTTAACAGAAGTTGTAAATGGCGCTATCAAATATGTTCGAAATAATGACATTACGATAGAAGAATTAATGGAAGATATAAAAGCTCCAGATTTTCCTACTGGTGGAATTATTTATGGAGTTGCGGGTGTAAAGGAAGCTTTTGAAACGGGAAGAGGAAGAGTTATACTAAGAGGAAAAGCTCGAATAGAAACGACTAAGAATGGAAGAGAGCGCATTATAATCGATGAAATTCCATACCAAGTCAATAAGGCTGGATTGATCATGAAAATTGCTGAATTGGTCAATACGGAAAAAATTGAAGGTATAAGTAATGTAAATGATGAAAGTGATAGGAGAGGGTTAAGGGTTGTTGTAGATGTTAAGCGAGATGCAATGGCGAATGTTGTATTGAGTAAACTATATAAATACACGCCATTACAGACATCTTATGGTGTAAATAATGTATGTCTAGTCAATGGACGACCAAGAACCTTAAATCTTAAAGAACTGATAGCGGAGTTTATCAAATTCAGGATTGAAGTTGTTGTTCGAAGAACTCAATTTGAGCTCAAAAAGGCAGAAGAGCGCGCACACATCCTTGAAGGATTGATCAAAGCTATTGATAATATTGATCTGGTTATCAAGCTCATTCGAAGCTCCAAGACTGTTGAAGAGGCACGAAAAGCACTAATGGCAGAACTCGACTTATCAGAGATCCAAGCAAAAGCCATCTTGGAAATGAGATTGTCCAAACTCGTTAGTTTAGAGATGGATAAAATCAAAACAGAGTATGAGGAATTGATGAAAACAATAGATTATTTAAAATCTATTTTGGCAAGTGAAGAACTTCAAAAAGATATTGTTGTCGAAGAATTAGAGGAGATTAAAGAGAAGTATGGTGATGAAAGAAGAACTGAAATAAGCTATGCTGATGGAGAAATATCAGTAGAAGATATGATTCCAAATGATGAGGTAGTCATCACAATCTCTTCATTAGGTTACATTAAAAGAACGTTAAGTTCTGAATACAGAACTCAAGGCAGAGGAGGAAGAGGAGCAAGAGGGGCTAAAACAAGAGACACAGACTTTATCGAACATTTATTTGTTGCTAAAAATCACAACTATCTCTTATTGTTCACAGAACAAGGGAGATGTTTCTGGATAAGAGTTTACGAAATACCTGAAGCAACTAAAGGGTCAACAGGACGTGTTATACAGAATTTAATTAACATTCCAAAAGATGATAAAGTAAAAGCGTATATTAAAATTGATGATTTAACCGATGAAGAATTTATAAATAACAATTATCTTCTGTTTGTTACAAAAAATGGAATCATCAAAAAAACTTTAGTAGAAGCTTACTCAAGACCTAGAACGAATGGAATAAATGCCATAACGATCAAAGAAGGAGACACATTGTTAGAAGTTTTATTATCTAGCGGAACGAATGATGTCATTTTAGGGTCTAAGAAAGGGAAAGCTATTCGATTCAATGAATCCAAAGTAAGAAGCATGGGACGTAGTGCCGCTGGTGTGCGAGGAATAAACCTTGGGGAGGACAATGAAGTGATCGGTATGTTAAGTATTGACCCTGAAAATAGTCCAAATGTTTTCGTAATTTCGGAAAATGGATATGGAAAGCGTTCTGATTTAGATGATTACAGAATAACTGGTAGAGGAGGAAAAGGAGTAAAAACCCTTAAGATAACGGATAAAACTGGCAATCTTGTTGGGATTAAAAAAGTAACAGATGAAGATGAGATGATCATCACCAATAAATCTGGAATTTTGATCCGAGTTTCGATGAGCGACTTCAGAGTTATGGGAAGGGCAACGCAAGGTGTTCGAGTGATTAAAGTTGGGAAAGGAGATGCAATTAGCGACGTAGCTGTAATCAAAAAAACAGAGGAAAACTCTGATGAAGAAGAATAATTAACATTTTAGAAACATTTTAATAAATAATCACATCGTCCAATTGATGTAGTGTTTTATAAAGTGCTATACATTTTGATTAAATAAATTTTTGAATTAATATGAAAAAATCATTTTTATTGCTAGCAGCATTGTTTGTTTTCACAGGCTTTTCGCATGCTCAAGAAGGAATAAAGGCTGTAAAAAAAGCAGGTAGACAATTAACTAATTTTAATTTAGAAGGGGATGAAACTAAATTAACCCAAGCTATGGAGTTGATTGAAAAAGCTTTTGAATCCGATGAAGTTGCTAATTCGGCAAAAGCTTATCAAGTTAAAGGAGACATTTATGCAACAATGGCTAGAAAGATTGTAGATCTTTCAATTTTAAAAGGCTCAGAAGAAGTAAAAGACAAAGACATTTCTGTAGGTATCAAAGCAGTTGACGCATATAAAAAAGCTTATGAATTAGCAGAAAAGAAGTTCGAAAAAAAGGATGCTATTGAAGGAATGGTAAATCTTGAGAAAAACATTATTGAAAATGTAGGAATTATAGCATATCAAAATAAAGATTGGAAAACAGCATACAATGCTTTCCAAGCTACGATAGCTGCAAGTAATTTTTTATCAAGTAATGGTTCGGAAACTTCACTTGATGCACAGAAAATTGAGGACCTTATGATCAATTCTGTTTCTGTAGCAGCTCAAAAAGATTCTGGTCTTGATCTAGGAAGTATTGTAGAAAAAGCAATAGGAATGGATATTAAAAATGCTACACTTTATCAAATGGCGTATACTGCATTTGCAGAAACAGATAAAGCTAAAGCGATAGAATATCTAACACAAGGTGTTAAAATGTTCCCAGATGATTCTGGTTTATTATTTGCGCAAATCAATTATTACCTAGCAGAAGGTAAGCTTGAAGCATTAATTGATAAATTAAAAGCGGCTATTCAAGCAGAACCTGACAATGCCTCAGTATACGGGGTCTTAGGAAACACATATGATCAGTTATACGGAAAAATGGCTGATGAAGGGAATACAGAAAAAGCTGAGGAATACTTCAACGGTGCTTTGGAATATTATACGAAGGCTACTGAAATTGATCCAAAATCATTTAACTCATACTATGGAATAGGGGTTTTATATTTTAATAAGGCTGCCAAATTTGGAAAGCAACTAAATGAATTAGACAGTGACTTTTCTGCCGCAGGAATTAAAAAATATGAGGATTTAAAAGCAAAAATGAATGGTTTTTATGAAGAATCATTTCCTTATCTTCAAAAAGCAGAAGAAATAAATCCAAACGAGCCTGCTGTTCTTGATGCTCTAAAAGAATATTATGCAAGAACGGGAAAACTCGATAAATCTGCAGAGTATAAAGCTAAAATCGAAGCAATACAAGCAGGAGGAGGTAATTAATCACCTTTATTTCAAGTAAAAAAAAGGGTTTGACAAAAGACATAGTCAAACCCTTTTTTTATTCTATACCATCCCCATGCAATTATAAATCTTATAAATCGCTGAGTTGTATTGCATTTTCAGCTCTCATTACAAATCTATAATGCATACTTTGGGTTAAACTTTATCTTTTTTACATTCATGTGTAACTTTTTTATAATATTCTACGTTAATAGTGTAACCCATAGATATTTGTCACGTCTTTACAAAAAGTAGACTAAACCAAGTGATACAATGAAAAAACGAATTTTAAAGCTTTCCATATATTCTTTTATTGCATTAAGTGCAATTAGTTTCATTTATTTAAATATTTCTAACCCAGAATTCCCTTTATTGGATATTAATCATTCTGTTAAGTCATTTGACGTTCCTGCATCAACGCTTCCTGATGTAGAAGCAGTAAAAAACACACTACTTCTTTTTAAAGAAATGTTTACATTATAAGACTATTTATAACCATTTAAAAAGTCTCCGATCTCCATCTTTCTTTTGCCTTGCAATTGTACTCGGGTAGGTTTTATAAAACCATCTTTTGCAAAAATTCTCATTTCTCTTTTTAGAAATACAATTTCACCACACTTTTTATCATGCGTCGACTGTTCATATGTTGCTTCCATGATATTAAATTGCAGATCATCTAACATAGTCCAAGCAGTAGGAAAAGGGCTTAATCCTCTAATAAAATTGTAAATCTCTATTACTTTTTTGTCCCATTTAATTTCACAAGTCTCATGAAATAATTTCGGAGCTTTAGAAACCATTGACTCATCCTGTGGCAATAGAATGATTTCATTTTTCTCAATTGCAGCTACTGTTTTCAAGATAACAGTAGCACCTAATATTTTTAGTTTTTCATAAACATCACCAGTCGTTTCATCATGTGCAATAGGAAGTTTCTCTTGAAACATAAAATCACCTGTATCAATCGCATGTTTCAATTTAAAACTCGTTACTCCTGTTTCTTTTTCACCATTTATTACCGCCCAGTGAATAGGTGCCGCTCCCCTATATTTTGGAAGTAATGAACCATGTAAATTATATGTACCATACTGAGGCATATCCCATACTACAATAGGCAACATCCTAAATGCTACTACAATCTGTAAATCTGCTTTATACGATTTCAATTCTTCAATAAATTCAGGAGCTTTTAAATTTTTCGGTTGAAGTATTGGCAAATTAGCTTCTTCGGCATATTTCTTCACTGCCGTTTTTAGTACTTTTTTTCCCCCTCTACCACCCAACTTATCAGTTGCGGTAATGACTGCAACTACATTATATCCATTCTGTATCAAAATATCTAAGGAAGGAACAGCAAAGTCAGGTGAACCCATAAATATTATTCTCATATTTCCTTTTTTCAACGCCATTTTTTTGGTTTTAATACAATGTTTTCTTTTATCAGATTCTTATCTATAAATACAATGCCCATTGCATATAGATCCACAGAAACAACGCATCTATCATTTGATTTAATAGTCTCCCATGCTTGCATCATTCCTTGTGACCAATAAATATCATCAAAGATGAGAATTCCTTTATGGCTCATTTTTGATAGCAATAATTCAAAATATTGTATAGTCGCATCCTTTCTGTGATTGCCATCAATAAAAGCAACATCAATTGATTTACACCTATCTAAATATGCTGGAAGAGTATTGTCAAAGTTACCTGGTATTATCTCCAAATTATCTACTTGAAGTAATTTTTGTTGATATTTAATAAGCTTTATAAACGCAGGATTCCCTTCAAACGAAGTAACTTTTCTTTTACTTGATTTTGCCAAATAAAATGAACTAAGTCCTAAACTTGCTCCTAACTCAATGCTATGATTGGGTTCTAAAAGCACCAATAATCTTCCTATTACTTGTAATTGATACGCCGAACTCAATTGTTGATTTGCTACTTTTGATATCTTCTTCGTTTTCGTATTAACATAAGAAGAACCAGCTCCAAGGTCGACAATCTCTATTTCATTTTCATTATTCAATAATGAAGCTCTTACGTTCTCTAATTCATTGAAATGATAAAATTGAATGGTTGGATCAAGAATATACTCCATTATATCTTTTACGCTTTCATTTTTGATCCGATTAATGTTGCTTATTCGGCTTATATACCGAATAAAAGGCCATATTTTATGATATATATTAATTATCTCGTACTTTTAAATCATTAATATTCAACGAATAAATATTGAATGCTCTGTTATGAATGTAAAAATCTTTATTTCGCTGTTCCTATTTTTTACTTTTTATGGAATTCAAGCTCAAGTGAATTTCACAAAAGTGGATAATTTTATTGAAAATGGAAACACGACCTTTCTATCTATTTTAACTGACGATTTTAACAATGATCTTGTAGATGATATTCTATTCTTCGAAAATGGCTCTATCCCTCATGTTCATCTCAATAATAGGTTAGGTAGAGATTGGAAAAAGATAGTAGGTCCTGCATTACCTTCTCAAGTATGGGGCGCAGTATCTGTAGATTTAAATAATGACGGATACAAAGAAATAATCTGCGGAACAATTTATGAAAATGTTCGAATTTATACATTTAATCATGATGCCTTTTCATTTGAACTGTATCAAGAACTTCCTTCCAACATCTTTATACAAAATATAAATGCTGTTGACATTAATATGGACGGATTCAGCGATATTTTTATTTGTAATGATTTAGGAGAAAATCATTTTTACCTTAATGACAATGGACAACTTTCGTTTCATGAATTAATTGACTTCTCCACGGAACCAGCTGATTTAGCAGGAGGTAATTATGCCTCTCAATTTGTAGATTTTGATTTAGATGGAGATCAAGACTTATACGTTACAAAATGTTCTGCCTTTGCACTTGCCGGAGACCCTAGACGTATTAACCAATTGTTCATCAATGATGGGAAAGGAAATTTTACTGAAGTTGGTGCTCAATTCAATATTGATACAGATGATCAAAGTTGGGTTAGTGATTTTGCAGACCTTGACTTAGATGGCGATTTAGATTTAGTTGTATTAAATCATTATGCTGACCTTCAATTATTTGAAAACATAAATAATGAAACTTTCGTAGAAGTTCAAGAGGGTAGTGGTTTGAAATTACAGGACTTCTTCTTCCAGATTGCTTTACAAGATGTAAATAATGACGGTTTTGAGGATATTATTTTAACAGAATCTACTGTTGAGGTCTATTTAAACAATGGTGATTTTACATTTGAAAAAGTTGATTTTAATAATGTAAAACCAGCGGTTTCTTCTAGTTTTTCTGTAGGTGACTATAATAAGGATGGCAAAATGGATATATGTGCTAAATCAGGAAGTTTTAATGCTATTAAAGAAACTGAAATGCTCATTCAAAACGAAAATGAAGAAAATAACAATTGGATCAATTTTCATCTGGAGGGTGTTTCCGATTCAAAAGACGCTTTAGGGGTAAGAATTGAGTTATTTTCATCTAATCAAATTCAAAATAGAATTAAGCGGTACGGAAGATCATATGGTGTACAATTTTCAAACCAATTACACTTTGGTTTGGGGAATAGCTCAATAGTAGATTCTATACGAATTTATTGGTTAACGGGAGAACCAGAGACCCTTTATAATTTGGAACCAAACACACATCATTATATTAAGCAGAAGGATTGTAACACCATCACACAAGTTTATGAAGTACTTAGCGATGCAGAATGTATTAATGATGTTCTTGTTTTGGAACATAATTCAGAAGAGTTCACTCAATGGAATACTGGCGAGACCTCACCTGTATTAAATACAACAATTGTAGGAGAATATTTTTCTATGTATACTGCGAATGACTGTATGTTGAATAGTTGGAAGTCATATTCTACAGAAAAATCAATTGTGCAACAGCAAGAGGATCGATTTATGTTGGATACTTTAGGGTTACTTCCATGTGAAAATGAAGAATTAGTCTTAAGAGTTAATGATGATGAAGCCATATGGAATGATTCAGTAGTATCAAGTGATTATGTGAGTAATAGTTCTGATCCTATTCATGTTGTTTATACAGAAAATTGCATTGAATATGATGTGACATTCGAGCGGTTCGACATAACATATGACTTTACTCCTCCTGAAACTGAATATTTATTTTCAGGTGGTGAAGATATTTTTGTAGAAGTGGGGAATGAAGAAGCAGAATGGTTTTTTGATGTAGAGGATCTTCCTTTTCATACAGGAGAGGCATATACCTTTTTAAATGTAACACAGGAGCGTGATTTTCAGATTTTAAATACAAAAACTTATACACATAAGATTCAACTAGGTATTGATTCTTTCTCCAATGCGATAAATGCACCTTCCAATATCAATTATAAGACTACATTTATTGTACATGAAAAAATTAATTTTGAAACGTTTAGAGTAAAAACTGATGTCCCAGGTTTTAGGACATTTGAAGTAAGGAGAGAAAATAACATTCTGATAAAGGAGCTTGAAGAATTTATTCCACAAGGAGAAACAGCTGTTGAAATTGATATTATATTAGATCCTGGAGTATATACATTGGGGACAAATGCAGCACAAAATATGATGAGTTTTAATTCAACTGGCCCTTGGTTTTATAAAGAACAAAATGAAGATAATCCTTTTCCATTTAAAGATGAATTAGGGTATGCTGAAATTATTGATAGTGAAGGTGAAGTTTTACATTTTTATTATGACTGGACATTTTCAGTATTGAATGAAAAAGAATGCATAGATGGATATTATCCATCGCGCTTAAAATCTATTTCATCAATAGGGGGAACTGAGGCCGAAAAATTGACTTACAATAGTCTTGTAACAGATGAATTGAGGATTGATTTTGAAGGGAATCATACCTTGTTCATATATGATTCCGCTGGAAAGCTGATGGCGAGAAAGGGGTTTGAGAATGAAACGCTTTTCGGGATGATAGAATTTCCATCAGGTGTTTACTATATGGTAATCGAGAAAGGGGTATATAAAATTGTAAAACAATAATTTTTGGGCTTAAAGCCCAAAAATATGTATATCTAGATATAATTATAAGGCTAAAATTTCAGCCATTCTAATCATGTCTTTTCCGGGTTTTTTATCTTTTGTTATTGCATCTTCAAAAGTAGTATATGCTACTTTGTCATTAATAATACCTAGTGCTAAACCTTTTTTACCATCCAATAAAGCATTAACCGATTCATAGCCTAATCTACTGGCTAATAAACGATCAGCTGCAGAAGGTGATCCACCTCTTTGTTGGTGGCCTATAACAGTTACTTTCGTTTCATACCCAGAAAATTTTTCATTGACTTTCCTAGCAATTTCATGTGCTCCTCCATTTTGATTTCCTTCAGCTACTACAATTAAATTAAATAATTTCTTTCTTCGTGTACTTTTCTTAAGTTGATCAATAAGGTGATCAATATCATTATCTTCCTCTGGCAAAAAGATAGAACCAGCTCCTGCACATAAGCCAGTGTATAAAGCAATGTAGCCACTGTGACGTCCCATAACCTCTACAAAAAACAATCGATCATGTGAATCTGCTGTGTCTCTTATTTTATCGAGAGCGTCAACGGCCGTATTTACAGCTGTATCAAAGCCAATTGTAAAGTCAGTACCATATATATCATTGTCAATAGTTCCTGGCAAACCTATAAAAGGAATATCATATTCTTCTTGAAAAACTTTTGCTCCTGTAAAGGTTCCATTTCCACCTATTGCAATACATGCATCAATATCATGTGCAATTAATGTTTCGTAAGCCTTTTTTCTTCCGTCTTTAGTCTTAAACTCCTCACTGCGAGCAGTTTTCAACATAGTTCCACCTCTCTGAAATATCTGGCCTACGCTTGATCTATTTAAAGGAATGACATCTCCCTCAATCATTCCTTGGTAACCACATTTAATACCGTAAACATGTAAATCGTGGAAACTAGCAGTTCTGACAACAGCACGTATAGCAGCATTCATGCCAGGTGCATCTCCTCCTGAAGTAAAAACTCCTATTCTTTTAATTGTTTTAGACATTGTGATTTGTGATTTTATTTTTAAAATACTCTATTAATAAAGTATCTGTTTCTTTTACTATTTCACCTATTTTAATAGCTCGATTCACGCCTTTTTCAATTATAAAATCTTTCATTAAAAATGCCATTGAACCAACAAAATGATGTGGTAAATCAAGCGTAAATTTATCAATATTTTTATTATAAAATTGCTCCAATCTAGTATTTATTATCGCATTACGATTTTCATTTTCTAAATGGTTTAAGAAGATTGAATAATTAGCTAAAGTATTCTTTGAGCTTTTGGATTGGTAAACTTTTTGAATTAATTTTTCTAGAGTAATAATGTCACTTAATCTGGATATTTCAGTTCGATTAAGATCACCAGCTTTCCACCATCTTATAATCTCACGAGCTATATCATAACCACTTGCATAATCTTCAAACAAATAGCCTAAATTAGGCACTTCTCTTATGACCTTTTCACCATCCCACCTTGCACTAGCACTCCCCGTACCAATGACATGGACGTAACCTGAGGCATCTTTACATGTTGCTAAAGCAGCTGCTTCAAGATCTGTTCCAAAATAAAAACTAGCATCAGGAAAATACTGCTGATATATTTTTTGGGCTCGAGCCCAAAAGATTTCTTCAAATCCGGTTCCAAAAAAATAAAAAGAAGTAATAGGAAAAGGAGCTTCAGGAATAGGTAACGACTCAAAATCATGAACGATAGGGGAGAACCCTTTCAAATGGGTAGTATTTACGTAACCTTCTGAAGTTAAAACATGTACTTTACAGGTCGTAGCCCCACAATCAATTATCATGTATCCCTTCATCCTGTAGAAATAGCTTTTGCAAAAGTTTATATTTGCGCAAAATTAAGAAAAATGAATAAAGTCAGTGTTATAGGAAGCGGTACAATGGGTAATGGGATTGCTCATGTTTTTGCTATGAAAGGATTTTTGGTAAACCTTGTCGACATCTCTCAAGAAGCACTAGATAAAGGGATTGCAACTATCAGCAAGAACCTGGATAGAATGGTCGCAAAAGAAAAGATATCCGTAAATGATAAAACACAAACTCTGAATAACATTACTTGTTTTACGAATCTTGAAGAGGGTTTAAAAGGTTCATCCTTAGTTGTTGAAGCCGCTACTGAAAATGTTGATTTGAAATTGAAGATTTTTCGAGACTTAGACAAATATGCTGATGAGAATTGCATATTAGCAACAAATACTTCTTCTATTTCAATAACTAAAATTGCAAGTGTAACTCAAAGACCTGATAAAATAATTGGCATGCATTTCATGAATCCTGTTCCGATTATGAAACTTATAGAAGTTATACGCGGCTATAAAACAAGTGATCAAGTGACAAAAAACATCATGGACTTGTCAACAACTCTAGGAAAAATACCTGTTGAAGTAAATGATTATCCTGGCTTCGTTGCAAATCGAATTTTAATGCCAATGATAAATGAAGCAATATGCAGTCTACACGAGGGAGTTGCAGGTGTAGCTGAAATAGATACTGTAATGAAACTGGGGATGGCTCATCCTATGGGCCCTTTACAATTAGCTGATTTTATTGGTCTTGATGTTTGTTTATCTATATTACAGGTATTACATGATGGATTTGGTAAAGACAAATATGCTCCTTGTCCATTATTAGTCAATATGGTTACAGCAGGGGATTTAGGAAGGAAAACTGGCAAAGGTTTTTACGACTATAGCCAGGGAAGTAAAGAATTAATTGTAGCTTTTAAGAAATAATTAGTCATATATGACTTCTAAAGTTCGTTAAGACAGGGATGAAGGTTTTTAAGCAATTAGATAAATTAGTAGCAAGAGGATTCATAGGACCTTATCTCATTTCATTTTTAGTAGCTGAATTTGTACTCGTCCTTCAGTTTATATGGCAGCATATAGACGATTTTATAGGTCGTGGAGTTTCTATAGCAGTATTACTAGAAATGGTTTTTTACTATTCCTTGACAATCATCCCTTTAGCCCTTCCGATATCCATACTTATTTCTTCTGTTATGGTATATGGAAATCTTGCTGAAAAGTATGAATTAACAAGCTTTAAATCAGCAGGTGTTAGCATGTTGAGAATTATGCGGCCGGGTATATTGATTGCTTTGCTAACCGCCGCATTTTCCATCTTTGCATCAAATTATCTTAAACCCAATGCTTTCCTATCTTTTTATCAAATTTTTGACAATGTGCGCCGAGCTAAACCAGCGCTGACTATAGATCAAGGTATCTTTAATTATGATTTTAAAGGTTATGCAATACGCGTAGGAAAAAAAGATCCTGATGGACAAGGGATTAATGATGTATTGATTTATGATCAGACTGATCGAAGAGTCCTTGGATTGTTAACAGCAAAAAGAGGTAAAATGTATACCTCAAGTAACGGACAATTTTTCACCATGGAATTATACGATGGGGTGCAATACTCTGAAATGGAACGAAAGGGTGGTAAATCGAAAAAGGATAAAGATCAATTTATGCGGATCTATTTTGACAAATATATCAAACAATTTGATATGTCGGAATTTGAATTTGCTCTTAGCTCAAATTCAATGGGAAGACGTAAGCATGATTTATATAATTCTTTTCAAATGCAAAACATAATTGATTCTTTAAATATTAAAATTGAAGAGAAGATTGAAGAGGCTAAATTTAATTATGGTGACATTCTGCCTATTCATAAAGAGGAAGAATTAATAGAAGAACAAGCCAAGGATATTATTACTAAAAAGCCATTAATAGAAAAGGACGCACAGGATTACGTAAAATATGCAGAAAATGCAGAAAAGACTAATTCTTCAATTATAAAAAATCAAGAAAATAGTATAAAATCTACGCAAAAAAAACCAGATAAAGTTGTAAAAAATCGTAGTTCTAAATTAGGAAAAGGCGATAAATTCTACAAAGAGCGAATTGAATTTAGGAAGGAATCATATGATTTAGACACAATGCAATCCATTGCTTATACAATAAAAGACAAACAATTACGAAACTTTGTCTTTCGTGCAAAATCTAATTCTCAGACAATAAAGGAACGTTATAGAGGTATAAAATCCTCTACATCCAGTTCTGAATTTAGTAGAAATAGATTTGAGCTGCGTCTTCATCAACAAATCAGTTGGGCGGTAATCTGTATTCTTTTTGTTTTTATAGGTGCTTCAATGGGCTCGATAGTACGAAAAGGAGGGTTTGGATATCCTTTATTAATCGCGATTGTTTTCTTTGTATTATTTATTTTCACAAATATACTGGGAGAAAAGCTATTGAGTAATGGTACAATATCAGCAATTATAGGCGCTTGGCTTCCTTGTTTCATTGTTGCACCGTTTTCTATATTCTTCACTTATAAAGCCATAAGAGACAGTACTTTTAGTTTTAATTTCAAGAGTCTTTTTTCGTGAAAAAAACTGGCCTATTTTTTATACTACATGGTATAGCTTTAAGCCTGGGACTTATTGCAATGTCTTGCAATAAAAAAGGAGGAGTAATCTTATTTTTCAATGAATATCAATCAGGCTTTTTAGATGTTTTTTTTATTTTTCTTACTAAGGCTGTTGAAGTCCCTGTTTTTGTATTCCTCGCTTTCATTTTGTTATTTAAAAATTACAGGGCAAGTCTTCAGATGAGTGCAGTAGGTCTTTTATCATTGATAAGTAGCGGTCTTTTAAAGGCTTTTTTCTTGCATCCTAGGCCAATTTTGTATTTTAAAGAAGAAAATATTCTAGAAGTTCTCAAACTGATAAAATATTCTGATCCCTACACTGGGTTTACAAGTTTTCCTTCAGGACACACAACTGCAGCTTTTGCATTAATGCTTACTATTTCATTATTATATCCAAAAAGATGGATTATCATATTATGTGCCTTTTTATCTATAGGTACAGGACTGAGCAGAATATATTTAATAAATCATTTTATTGAAGATGTTATAGCAGGGTCATTACTTGGTGTCTTAATTGCAGTTATTGTACATTTAATATTTGAGTATTTGGAGATAAAAAACGGACAGTCAATATATGCTCTTTTCAACAAGAAAAAAACATAACTATTCGTTTATTCACCTTCAAAAGCATGATTTACATCGTCTTCTATTGACCTTAATCTTTTTTTACAAAATTGGATTAATTCTGCACTACGTTTAACTAGAGAGGCTAGCTCTTCAACATTTAAAGAATCATCTTGAATTTTATGTTGTATTGAAAGTAATTCAGCATAAGCAGAATCAAAATTTAATGAAGCACTCATTGGACTTTTGTTTTAATAGATCCATCAGATAATTGTAAAGTTAGAATATCCTCTTTGTTTACCTGATGAATTGAATTAATGTTTTTACCATTTAATTGTGGAATTGCATATCCTTTTTTCAATAATTGAATGGGATCTACAATATGAATCATTTTTGCTATAGATTCTATTTCTTGATGTAAAATTTTTAATCTATTACTAGCTAAAACAGTATTCATCTTATGGATAGACTCGATTTCATTAGTTAAATTGTTTAAATGAAGGATAGAAGCACTATTAAGCGATTCATAAAAAATGTCAAGCTTGCCTTTTTCTTTTTGTATTCTTTTTTCAACACTGAATTTAATATCAATAAACACGTTATATAGGTCTGTTTCAAAAGCAGCATTTAAATCAATTAGAAAGTTTGCAACTGCTGTTGGCGTTTTTAATGAAACAGCAGAGATTATATCTACTATTGAAGTGTCTATTTCATGTCCTATTCCAGCAATAACAGGAATATTCATTTCGCTTATTTCTTTAGCAATTGGATACGAGTCAAATCCAGCTAAATCTAATTTAGAACCTCCTCCTCTTGTTATGACTATAACGTCAAAATTGTTTAATTCTTTTATTTCTCTTAACTGGGCAATTACTTCCATTTCAGTTCGCTGTCCTTGCATAGCGGCTGGAAATAACTTTATTTGAAAGTCATAACCATATTGATTACGCTCTAGATGATCCATCATATCTTTTAATCCTGCTGCTGTTTCGCTTGAAATTACTGCGATTCGTTGAACAACACTAGGGAAGGGGAGCCCCCTATTTAAATTAAGCCTATTTTCAGCTTTTAATTGCTCTATTATTTTCTCACGATTAATTGCTAATTGGCCGAATGTAAAACTAGGGTCAATATCTTTAACAATCAATTTCATCCCATATCTTTCATGGAAATCAACTTCAACTTTTAGCTTCACTTCCATTCCTTCTTGTAGGATCTTATCTGCAACAGCACCTAACTTTTTTCGAATGAACATAAAGTCTTTATACCAAATGGAGGCATTCATAGAAGCAATTACATCATCATTTTCGTTATTTTTTTCTACTACATTTAAATAACAATGTCCTCGACTAGTATTCACCTGTGACAACTCACAAGATATCCAGATTGTATCAACAAAGTTGAGAGCAACAACTTGCTTTATATATTTCCCTAAATCACTTAATGTATAAATCTCCATATCTTGATCAATCAATAGGCGACAAAAATGCTTATAAATTATCTTTATTTCAGTGAATTAAACACAAAATTTATAGATATTACGTTCGTTTAGTATAAAATGGAAACTATGAAGACAATACTAAAATTCACCTCTTTACTAGGATGTATTATTCTAGCATCGCTAGTACTAAGTGACTTCTATGTTGCTAAATATACAAGTTATAGTTCAGACAAAATAGATGATGTGGAAGAAGTTAATGTTGGTTTACTACTTGGAACCAGCAAGTACACATCTTCAGGTAGATTGAACTACTTTTATAAATATAGGGTAGAAGCAGCTATAGATCTTTACGAATCATGTAAGATTCGTGAAATATTAGTTTCAGGAGATAACAGCTCTATATCATATAATGAACCCATAATGATTTATAAAGATCTACTTCAAGCAGGCATTCCTAAGGAAGATATTCACTTAGATTATGCAGGATTTAGAACATTTGATTCTGTAATACGCGCAAAAAAAATCTTTAATCAATCAAAATTACTGATTATATCACAACGTTTCCATAACGAAAGAGCTTTGTTTATTGCTAGAAGTAATGGAATTGAAGCTACAGCTTTTAATACAAAAACTGTTTCATTTGGATTCGCGCCAAAAACATTTGTAAGGGAAAAATTAGCTCGTGTAAAAGCTGTTCTTGATGTACATTTACTTGGTACTAAACCAAGATTTTTAGGTAAATCCGAAATAATTAGCTGACCAAAGATTTTATACGAATTATGCACTAGAACTTTGTCAAGAGGGCTGAAAATACTATAAAATCATATGTATAGGAAGATTTATCACAGCATCGCTTAGGTTAATTTGAAAACGCCAGCGAAACGTTGATTTTGAGGCAATTATACGTGTAATAACCTGAGTAAGGGATTGAAGTACAAAAAAAGTGTACAAAGAATCCTCTGTACACTTATATTTTTGGGCGAAAGCCTTCCAAAATTGCTATTCTATCCAAAAATTTCAGTTCCAGCAAAATGGAAGTCACTTTCTATTTTCGCATTTTCATCAGAATCAGATCCATGTACTGCATTTTCTCCTATGCTAGTTGCATACAAAGCTCTAATTGTACCAGCTTCAGCTTCGGCAGGATTCGTTGCACCTATAGTTTTTCTGAAATCTTCAACAGCATTATCTTTTTCTAAAATAGCCGCTACAATTGGTCCAGAAGACATAAATTCAACAAGCTCACCATAAAATGGTCTTTCTTTATGTACTGCATAAAATTCTCCAGCTTTTTCAGAAGATAATCTTGTATATTTCATTGCTACAATTTTAAATCCAGCTTTATTTATGTGGTTTAATATCGCGCCAATGTGCCCATTTTTAGTTGCATCAGGCTTTATCATTGTAAAAGTTCTGTTCCCAGCCATTATCTATGTTTTAATTTAATTTGAATAAGGCCACAAAAGTATTATATTTTTTTGGATTTCACTTTTATACGATTAACATTAATAATATGCCATGTTGAAAATAGGGAAGAATTTAAAAGACGCTATTTAACATAATATTAATTATAGGCAAAAAGTGCATACCCAAATTGCAGCATTGTTTAGTCCTTTTGTATCTTAATATTGTTAGCAATTAATTAATATGTACAATTAAAACTTGAAACTGCGTATAGTTTTTTGTACTTTAGAAATTCAAGGAATTATCCTATGAAAAATTTATATGCTTCGGTTTTTTTCTATTTTTTTGGCTGTCTTACATTAGTGGCACAACTCCCAACATATGGTGATTGTCTTGGCGCTTTACCAATATGTGACTCCATTTATGTTGAAATAATATCGCCTGAAGGTTCAGGAAGTTTCAATAATGAACTACATCCTGACTGTTGCATAGAAAATGAATTAAATTCAATATGGTATAAATTTCGAATTAAGCAATCTGGAGAACTTGGATTTACGATTATACCCCAAGAAGATGATTTTGATTATGACTGGGCTTTATTTAACATAACAAACAACACTTGTTCAGATATTGCCGAAGATTTCAATTTAATTGCTTCATGTAATGCTGCTGGTGGAATTAACGGTGATTTCAATTGTTACGGATTAACCGGACCTGATGGATCTACAGAATTCTTTTTTCAAAATCTAAATTGTGGCACCTTTCCACCTGAACTAGATTCTGAAGGATTTAGCCCGTTTAATGATTTTATAGATGTGGTAGAAGGTGAACTATATGCCTTACTAATATTGGAATTTACTAATGGTGTAGCGGAAGGTTTTACAATAGATTTTACGTATGGAGATGATGTAGGAATATATGATGAAGAACGACCTGAAATAGAAGATATTGAAATGATCTATGATGGATGTACCATTATTGGTTTTACTGTGACTTTCGACGAAGACATCGTATGTAATTCGTTTAATTTCAACGATTTAAATATCACTATTTCTGAAAACAATGAAGCCGTTACAGGAGATATTGAATCCATAAACTGTGATGATGGACAATTAAGCTCTACCTTTGACATCTTACTTGATACACCTGTTAATCAAGGTCAAACACTTGCAGTTTCTGCGAATGAGGATCCTTTTGACCTATGTATGAATCCTATTTTCTCTTATCAATTTATGGAAAATGTTCCAGCTGAGTTAGATACCCTTGTAATGGCCCCTGTTCCATTATGCAATGCAGAAACAACTACGCTATCAGTTGATTTACAGTCTTTTTATACTAGTGTTTTATGGTCCACTAATGAAATGACTATTTCTATAGAAGCTCAAGAGGGTATCTATGAAGCTTTTTTATCAGGTGATTGTGGATCTAGATTGGTACAATTTGAAGTCATCGATTTCACTCCTGAATTTAACATCACTATTATTGATGCAACTTGTACCGAACTTGGCGACATTATTATTGATGATCTAGCGGATAATGTTCCATTCGAATTAAATGGAGTTTCTTATTCAAGTATTTCAGAATTAGAAGGTCTAGAACCTGGCTCTTATGATATGCAAATCTTTTTTTCCTCTGAATGTGATACAACCATTTCATTTGAAATAAACGAAATTTCATCAACTTTAGACATAACTGGTCAACAGGAATATGATATTTTGGGAGGAGATTCTGTTCTTTTAGAGGTCATTGTAAATGGGCTATATGATAGTTTATACTGGTCTAATGGGAATGAAATAGTATGCTTTTCATGTGAATCATTTGAAGTCTCCCCCACTTCAACAACAGAATATACTGTGACAGGTATAGATGAGGAAGGTTGTGCTATTTCTCTGATTATACTTGTAAGAGTAAAAAGCATATATGATGTATATGTACCAAATGTTTTTAGTCCTAATGAAGATGGGCTAAATGATCGATTTATGGTTTTCGGAAATCGGTTTTTAGAAGAGGTTGAAGTTTTAGAGATTTATGATAGATGGGGAGAACGAGTATATCAAGGATTAAATATAGAAGCGGGAAATATTCAAGCTGGATGGGATGGTACTTTCAAAAATAAAAAAGCAGCACCAGGAGTTTACGCATGGGTTGCTACCATAAGATATACAGACGGATTAATAGAGACCCTTGCGGGAAGCGTAACAATTTTTAGATAATTTGGTTTTGGGCTTAAAGCCCAAAAAAAATAAATGTCTAGAACTATGTCTTGTGTTGTATGTATAATCATTTAATTCTTATCCTTTTTTATTATCATCCTAATTTTAAATATTTTTAATCATGCATTGCAAAATATGTTTGATTATAATACTGTGTTTGATCCTATTCTTAGGTTTTCATGGGATGGTAAGCGGGCAAAATTCTATAGGAGATTGTATAGGAGCTATACCTGTATGTCAAACTATCTATGTAGAAGAAAATTCTCCTTCAGGTGCTGGTTTAATTGACCCTGAAGTTGATAGCGATATAAGTTGTATAGTAGATGAGCGGAATTCGGCATGGTACATTTTTACTATTCTTGAAGGTGATGAACTCGGTTTTACGATCACACCACAAGATTTGGATGACGATTACGATTGGTGTTTATACAATATAACAAATTCCAATTGTGAGGATATTCATAAAGACATTACATATATAGCTAGCTGTAATTCCTCAGGTGGAATACAAGGAGAAAAAAATTGCCATGGTGTCACTGGAGCTGATGGATCAGTCCCCTACTCTTTTCAGAACTTTGGTTGTGGGAACGATCCACCTAATGAGTTCGGAGGATTATGTCCATTAAATGCTTTAGTACCCGTCCAAAAAGGGGATACTTATGTTCTACTCCTAGACAATTGGTCTGAATCCCAATTTGGGTATACTTTAGACTTTACTCATGGAAATGCAATTATTGTTGATACGACAAGCGTAGATATTATTGAAACTAAATTATTAGGTGAATTAGATTGTTATTGGGATGGAATACGTGTAACATTTACCGAACGAATTGATTGCTCTGAAACTTTAATTGACCAGATTAAGATTCGAAATGAGAAAGGAAATATTATAGATGTAGGTCTTACATTTATTTGTCAAGATGAAAGTTTGGGATTTACTAATGAAGTTGAATTTCGTTTTAACAAGCCAATTATACAGGCTGGGACTTATACACTTGAATTAAGAGGTGCCGTTCCTGACTTATGCGGCAATTATAATATAAACAGAGATATAGAGTATATTCTTGATATTATACCTCCTAAAGTTTACATCCCGAATGTTTTCACACCTAATAATGACGGAGTAAATGATAAATTTAAAGTATTCCCTAATGTAAAGGTAAAGGAAATTGAATATTTTGGCGTTTATGACAGATGGGGAAATCTAGCATTTGAACATTTGAATAATGGGGATTCCGAATTCGAATGGGATGGTCGAATAGATGGTTCTACTTATAGTAAAGGAACCTATTCTTTCATCATTCGATTCATTGATTCCAATGATTTCCTGCATGTTCAATACGGAACAATAACAATTCTATAATTATTCTTCTAATGTCCAATTATTGAAAACACCTGCATCAATCCAGCCTCTATTTTTATCTTCTCCTTCTATGACATTTGATCCTATAAAATGCTCTCTTTCAGGACTTGAATCATTGTCACAATATGCCACCATAAATCCAATATCTTCTCCTGCTTTATATTTCCTAGCTTCCCCCCTAACACCAGGAATTTCATTCCAGGCCTTCACTCCTACTTCCCATGTTGTGCTATTTCCTTGAGTAACTTTAGCTGTTTTAACGTGATGATCTACATACATAGGTAATGAATCGACTCCTATATCTGTAACTCGAAGATTAAGAGCAATATGATATGCATAAGCACTATTATTAAATTGGTGATTGCCGTCAGAATTATTTTCATCGATAAATATTTCCAAGCAATCATCATCCCAATAATTAACTAATCCGTCTTCATGTATATCAAGTAAAACATCATCTTGAATTTCAGCTAATACATAAATATAATTTTCGTCCCAAGTCAATTTATATTTACCTTTAAAATCTTGTTCTGTTGGTATCTCTCCTACCCACACTTGATCAAGCGGCATCCAATCTAAACTTGACCAAGATGATTCATTCCCATGACCATCGATAAGTATTTTATCTTGAATCCTTGGAATTCCTGAATAAGTAGATTCAATTGAGGTTTTACAAGAAAAGAAAATAAGAAAACTAAGAATTGAAATTAAAATACGCATTGTGATTTATTTTGCGACGAAAGTAAAAAAAATGATTGAATTACTATTGATTTTCGGCTAAGTTGATCAATTGGTCAATTAATCTTGATTCTATCATATGTATAATTCTTTTATGAATCTCTCTTTTATGAGCTTGATATAGTTTTAATTCATTACTGCTAAAAAAGCCAATTACACTTCCTATCAGCAACGATTTAAGTTGAACATCATTTCTTAATGATTTTCCAATGATTTGAATTCTCACTGAAGGTTGTGAAGTTGTCCACTTAATTCTTTTTTCTTCAATATAATGACAAAAAAGTAAGACAAAACATTCATTTTGCTGTTTTAAGATTGGTCTTAGTACCTTGTTCTGAAAATTTATAATGTCACTTTTCTCAGTAGTATCTTCTGGAATTGATAAGGATATCCTGATCTCTTTTAAAATATCATCTCTTGTTCTCATATACAATGAAATGAAATCATATGAAAATTGTTTCTCCTTATAATGTAAAGCCTATTGAAATATTCCATGTTCTTCCTAGAGCAGGTATAATACCAGGCCCAGGATAAGAAACTGCCCTTCGAGTGAAATAAAAAGTGTTAAATACATTATTCACACTAAAAGTAGCATTCCAATTTTTATTTATTTGATAAGTAGCCGTTACATCTGCAACATGATAAGCAGGAATTTCACCAAACGTGCCTTTAAATGCGATCCTGGTATTTGCAGCATCTGAAAACTGTTTACCGACAAGCGAAAATTGAGTGTTCACTTGAAATGACCTATAGGAATATTGTAAGCCATTTTTTAAATTATAGATAGGCAGGTCTTCAATTAAATTTCCAGATTGAACACCAACTAATGCACGTTCACTAATTTTTGTATAAAATCCATAATTAATTGATCCATTTACAAAAAAAGATAAATTACTACGTTTTATTTTATATTTAAAAGCATCAAACAAATCTATTTCGAATAATAATTCCAAACCTATTATTCTGGCTGAACCAATATTAGTTCTTACTCGTAAACCATCATCAATAATTTCTCCTATCCTATTATTATAAATAATATAATACAGGCCTGTTTCGAAAAAGAAAATTGAATTTGTTCTTTTTCTCAACCCCATATCAAAACTATAACCACTTTCATCAGTAATATCAGGATCTACAACTTGAATATTAGTTTGCACTTGTATATCTGTAAAGTTTATAGCTCTGTAATTAGATGTCACATTACCATATAATTCATACTTTTTATTGATCTTATTAGATATCCCCAATCCATAAAGAAATATAAATCGATTCGCTTCTGATGATTCTTCAATTGTTTCGACTATAAAATCATCAAATGCATTAATTTTAATGGTATTAGTATAAAAGCCTGCTGACTGAGTATTAATATACTCCATTCGAATTCCTGGCACGAAACTTAGCTTATCTGATACTCTAACTATATTCTCAACAAATAATGCAAGATTCGTATTTGGAAATTGAAAATCCGATGTTTTTCTATTAAAGAATGCCGTATCAACAGGAGTGAAATCAGCTTCGAAGCCATCTGTTCCAAAATTTTGTTTAAAATTTGTATTTCCTCTATAAATTCTAGTTCCTATTAAAACTGCATTTGGAATAGATGCTTTTCCGTTATAAGTATAAATGAACTTGGATTCATTTCCATAATTCTTAAAGTTCCCATCTAGCAAATCTCTAAATGACATTGGATCTGGTAAATCCGGTGTTTCAAGTAAACCTAAAGAAGCTCTTTGCGCATATAACCCAAAGAATTTACTATAAAACGTTGCTTGTTTTGAAAAATGATGCTTATAATGAATTGAAGCGAGATTCCAGTTTACTTTAAACCAATTACGTTCCCTATTCGATTGTTTAGGATCCTGAGTAAAAGCTTCATCAGTTAAACCTCCTGCTTGTTGACTCAAATAATTCATATGTGTAAAATCAACACCAATCTCCGATTTATTATTCCATTTATATTTTCCAGAAAAATATGCCCCTATCTGTTCAAATTTTGAATTATTTCTCCATCCATCTCCTCTTTTATAATACCCATAAGTATAATAGTTAAATTTACCTATTTGACCATTCAACGCATTATAAGAGTTGAAAAAATTATTATTCCCATAGCTTTGAAAAGATTCTATTTCGATCTTTTTATCAGGATTACCTTCTTTTAAATTAAAATTAATCATTCCACCAAACTGGGTTCCATATTGTAAAGCCGCAGCACCTCTTACTAATTCTATATTTTTAACAGCATATATAGGTGGTGTATAATAACTCTCAGGATAGCCAAGTGCATCCGCACTCATATCATATCCATTTTGTCTTGTGTTAAAATTACTTGTACGTTTTGGACTAAGTCCCCTACCCCCTATATCCAATTGTAAACCTGCGTTATCACTTTCCCAAATGTTAATGTTTGGAATTTTAGCAAAAATTTGTCTCGCATTATTTGTTGCTTTATTGCTTTTTAATTCGCGAACACGTATTACATCAGATTTTTTTCCCTCATATAAACCACCACCTTCTATTGAACGCAGCCTACGCAAATCACTCGAATTATTATCGGATTCAATTGAAATTTCTGGTAATTTTACTGTAAGAGGATGTAAAATAAATGTAAGGGTGGTATCACCTTGAATGAAAAAAGTGTCAATTATAGTTTCATATTGTAAACTTGAGATAACAAATACATATTCTGAATTCTTCATTAATTCACAAACAGTTAATCCATTTACATCTGTAACAAAGAGCTGAGAATCAATATTCACGAATACGTCTTGAATAGGTTCAGTGTTTGTTGATATCACTTTTCCAACGACTTTAACATTCTCCTGACTGTATATTGATTGAGTGAAATAAAAAGAGAATATAAAGAATGATAATATTTTAATTAAATAGCTCATCAGTTGTCTTTAAGTGGAATGATCCAATTATTATAAAGTGGTCGATGAGCATTATAAACATCTATTGTAGAGTCAGTAAATTCTTGACTTCTTCTTGAATTAAGGGACATTCTACTTTTTACATAAATCTCAGGTTTATATCCATTTTTTGTATAAAATTGATCTCCTATATAATTACTAAATTGCAAAATCATATCAGGCTGTGATTTCATTTGTTGTTGCTGAAAAGGAGTTAAATATAATTCTTGATCGATTTCTTTTGTTGTATTCTTAATAGGGTCTTTTAAAATAATGGATGTCATTCCATTCTTTTCCATCAACATTACTCTCCAACTAAAACGATATCCTTTTTCATTCCAAAACACATTTCCAGAATACAATACATATCGAAATGGAACAAGAAATTGAAAAACTAAATAAAACATTACAAGATACATTTGTAATGATTTACCTTCAATTCTTTTAGTTGAATATCGCACATTATCTATGTTTAACTTAGCACCAAAAAAACTTAAGACCTTCATATGAAAACTTGAAGAAAAGAAAATAATGGTACTGCAGATCATGATGTAAGGAAACATTCCAATTCGAGGAAATAAAATTCCTGTTAGGATATGAAAAATAAGAACTAAAAAATATGCAAAAGACCTTGTTTTTTTGATCCAAAGAAAAACCCAAATTAGTGTATCATAAATACAACCAGTCCAACTAAAAACATAAGCAACATTCTTAAATTGTAGTATATTTCCGATAATAGGAATATCATATCTTCCAGGTAGCCATGTTGCCAATGGCTGTGCTCTTAATAACCAGTCAGTATTTATTTTAGCTATTCCAGCAAAAAAATAAACAATTGATAATTGGATTTTGAAAATGGCAATATGCCAATTTTTACAAAATGAAGTTTTTATATGGGGAAAGAGAAAACTGTCTAAAGAAAAAGATCTATTCGCTGGGACAAATATCATCCAAAATAGAAGTAGCGAAACTAGATAATAATGATTTAAATAATATGTTTTATCTAAAAGCTCTACATAAGTAAATAATGAAAAATGAACTATTGTTGAGAATCTATAACAAAAGCCCAATGCTATAAATAAAGATGAAACCCCAAGAATAAAAAAAACATAGTACATTCCATTCCCTTCAAGAGGTGAAAGAAAAGGTGAAAATGAAAAAAAGAAATTGGGATGAATATAGTTTTGATGAATCCAGCCTTTTTGAGCAAATCGAATTGTTGAATACAGTAATAATAATCCAAAAACGATTCTAAAGCTTATTAAAGGAGCTATAGAAACTTTTTTGTTTAAAATTGTAGTAATTGTATTCAAAAATAATTTTTATAAGATTTTAATAACTGAACTCAACGTAATCTTAAAAAATAAAGTAAAAACTAGTCTCCATCAGATGCACCATCAGCATCTTGAACATTTAAAATAGGAAGTAAATCACTTTTATAAAGGGTGACAAGTTCTTGAATGGTTTCATATAACTCAGTATTTTGCGTGATAGTTTGTCTTTCCTCGATTTCAAAATAAATTTGTTGAAATAGATCTTTAATATCTTGGTCAAGATCTGTATGTGCTCTTTCTATTAGAAGATCATCATACCCCTGCCCTATTCCTCCTAAATAAATATTTTCCATTTCTTCTACACTAGTCTTTAACTGAAGCAATGTAAAATCTTCAGACTGTTCATATACTGAATTATGGTATGCCTCAATTTTCGTAGGATCTGCAGGAATAGGTGAATCATTTGGTCCTATCAAGCCAATTGGTAATCCTGCTTTATTTTCTCGGATATGCTCTTCATAATAAATCAAACTATTATTTAATTGAACACTAATAGAACTTCCTAGAGCTGTACCTCCATTTTGAATAAAATTATCTTTTAAGCTGCCACTCCAATCTTCAACAATACGATTAGCTCGGTCGTTGATACTCGAACAAAGTTGAATTATGAATTCTACTGTTTTATCCGAAGAAGAAAGTAATTCATAAAACGATTCACTTTCATTTCCAAAAATTAAATAATCAAGGGCTGGAAAGCCATTTGCTCGTTCTTGAGAAGTAGTAGAAAAATTATATAAATTATTCTCAATTAAATTATTTAGAACATCAATATCTATCGGATATAGATTTGTATTTCTTACTAAAGCCTGATTTTCAGTTGAAAAATAATTGTGTACGGCAGCTCTTTGATAAGCGGTATATGCATTTTTATAAGCCTCTACAAATTCAGTTATTCGTTGTTCAGAAATACTTAATGATAAATTATGAGCTGCATTACTTAATGCACTAGTCTGATCATAATAATCAATAAAAGTAGGAAGAATAACTTCATTGACTTGATTAGATAATAGTTCAGTAAATGCATTTTCATTTGGAGTATTATTCTGATTTATACAACTTATTGAAAAAAAAAGATAAACTGAGAGAATACTAATATTTAATTTAGACTTCATTTCACATAAATTTAAAATGGTACATCGGCAAAACCCGGAAATGCAACATCTAGTTTGTTTTTGGCATCTTCCATCTGACTATCTGAAACTTCCCATAAGTTTATTTCATAAATTCCACTGAGAGAATTATCAGTTGATGACCAACCTAAAGCCCTTAGTACCTCAACTACTTCATTGAATGAAATTCGACCTTCACTATTGTAGGAAAGAGCATATATGAAAGCAAGTGCCTCAGATAAATGATGTATTTTATCTTCATTGGTAAGATCAGAAATAGCAGCATTTAAGTAATGGAAAGCGGATGCAGCAATAGATGCTTCAACATAAAGTTTTATGTCTTGAATTGCTGCATCAAGAGCTTCTTCATTTGTTGTTTCCTGTTCTGGACCAAACCCCTCACCTGCTTTCAATACCGATCGACCAAATATATAAGCGTCCATTGTTTTCTGTGCAATATTTATACCATAAACTTCTTCGATTTCATCACTGAAATCAAACATATAGTTTGCTAAAAATTTTCCGTCTCCATTTGAATCATTTGTAGTATTAGGATAAGTCAATGGATTTGCTCCTAAATATCCAAATGCTTCATCCCATCTATGTTGTCTATCTGTACCATTTACCTCATAATCAGAAACTGCAGATTGGTTATTTCCTTTTGGATTATCAGGTCCCGATTGAGAAGATCTTAGATAGTCATCAACCATTTGATCATAGAAAATTGCACCATATAGTCCTTTTTCGATAATTTGTATAAACTCTAGCCCATTTTCATTTACATGTCTTTTTTTAGCACCTGATGTAATCATACCAGCTTCTCCGTTGGATGCTGTTTTTGTATAATGCGCTTGAGATGATTCTACAAATCGATTAGCTAAATCATAAAATGCATCAGCTTCGGTTGTATTACCATTATCATAGTTGAGCTCATCAATTTTTGAAAGTAAGTCGGAACTACTTGTTGTAGTATTTTGGGCATCAGGATTTGAAAAAATGCTTTCCAACCCTCCAACTTTCAACGCATTAGCTATATCCCATAAAATAGGTTCATTTCTTGATGAATCTACGATTTCTTGCAATTGAGCCAACCTTCTTGTTTGTCCTTGATATGCTCCTGGAGCAAACTCGCCATTTAAGTTGTAAACTGTGGGAATCTCGAACCCTTCCAAATCTATATTCTTGTAAGTGTCCAAATTACTAGCAAGAAACCTAGCATCTTTTTTGTTACCAAATGGATTCTTACAAGAAGTGCTAACCATACAACTTATTAAAAAAAAGAGGTAAAAATGCAATCTATTCATATTGTGATATTCTTTTTTAACCACAAATATAGAAATGAAATTGACTTTATTTAGAATTAGTCTAATTAAATTTAAGATGGTTTTTCCATCTTATTATTTACGACAATTCATAAAATTCTGCTATGTCTATATAACATCGAACAAACAAAGGTTTCAAAGAAATGGAATTAAGAATCAGCTAAATTTTTACTTATTGTAAAAGTAAACGTACTACCCATTTTTTCGACAGAATCAACTTCAATAACACCATTATGATAAGAAATGATTTTTTCACAAATCGACAACCCTATTCCTGTGCCTTCAAACTCATTACGTCTATGAAGTCTTTTGAAAATACCGAATATCTGCGCATGGTGAGAAGATGGAATACCAATTCCATTATCCTTTACTTTAAAAACCCAGAACTCTTCTGTTTCTGAAGCACTTATTCGGACTTCAGGAATATCACTTTTGTTAAACTTTAATCCATTTAAAATAAGATTGTAGAAAACTGTGCCTATTTGTTCTTTAACACAAATTATTTTGGGTAAATCACTAACTTCAACTTTTGCATTCTTTTTTTGGATATACTCTTTTAAATCTTTAATCTTATTATGAACAATCTCATTTAGATCCGTCTTAGAATGAATACTTTTGGTACGACCAATAATTGAATATGCCAGAACACCTTTAATCAGTTCTGACATTCTATTCACTCCTTCTTCAATATATAAGGTAAACTCTGATATTTCAGGTTCATCCTTATCTTTTACAGTATCCCTCAATAATCCTGAAAAAGCCTTTACTGTATTTAAAGGTTCTTGCAAGTCATGTGAAGTTATGTATGCAAACTGTTTTAGATCTGTATTTGATCGTTTCAACTCTTTATTTGATTCGTCTAATTGATTTACTAATTGCTGAAGCACTTTATCTCTTTCTTCTAATGACTTATTCGCAATTTCAGTTTTTTGAATTTCTTGATTTAGTTTAGTATTATATTCTTCAAGTATGGTATTTCTGTTGTAAATTGTTCTAATATAATATTTTACAAAAAAGAATACTATACATAAGAAAAGTGCTAATAACGCTAATTTAAAAAGAGTAGTTTCCCACCAGGAATACAGAACATTGATTTTTAAGCTTGTCAATTTATTACTCCATTCCCTATTATATTCTTTAGTCTTGACTTCAAATGTATACTTTCCCGGATTGAGATTGGTGTACCCTACAGATTGAGTTGAAGTAAACTTCCAATCATCATCGAACCCCTTTAGTCTATAAGCATATTCATTTAAGTGGGGTCTTGAATAATTATTACTAGAAAATTCAATTTCTAATGATAAGTTAGAAGAACTTATATCTACATTTTCTTTTTTTATAGTATGTTTATAATATGTAGAATCAGTTGAAATATCTTTTACACTTGTTATAAAAACATCGTGATCACTTGAAAAAACTTCTATAGCTTGATTTTGTATTTCGTAAAATCCTCCTTGAGCACCAACATAAAAATTATTTTTTATCCCTTCTCGGTTTGAATCTTTTCTGTAGAAAATCATGGGCAATCCCTCTTCTGGGCCATATAAAACACTTGAATTAGAATGTAAGTCATACTTCAACAAACCATTTGGCGTACCAGCCCACATAACTCCTTTATCAGTAATACTTAAATTATTAATTGACTTTTTAGTTACTTCATTTTCAAACGAGTAAAATTGTTCTTTCAAAAGATCATAACAAACAATTCCATTAAGACCTCCAAAGTATAATGTATTCTGATATTCATCTACAGTAATTATTTGATTTGAAACTTTGATATTAGAATATTCTCCTTCTCCTAGAATAATAAGTTCTTCTTCGAAGTTATTTTCTATTGTTTTTATTTTTACAATACCCCTATATGTGCATAACCATATTGTTCCATTACTATCTTCAAATGCTTTATTTATAGTTTTATCCGTGAGCACTATTGTATAGGTATTGCTTTCTTCATCAATAAGAATCAATTCATTTTCTGTCCCTACCCATAATCTACCGCTTCTATCTTTAAGAATCTCTGTTACGAGCAATACATCTTTTCCCTTTGGCTTTTTAATTGAATTGATATACTCTATTATAGGATATGTTATCGTATTATAGGGTTCAAATTTCGAAATTCTCTTTACGTCCTTTTCATTTCCTAGATATACAAAGTTATCATCTAAATACATAGAAGTTATTCTTTCATCTTTATACTCTTGGCCTATTTTCGCAGATTTATATAATCGTTTTTTGTTTACATCAAAGCCAAAGAGTCCACTTCCATTTGTTCCTATCAAAATGGTATCCGCATTTAGATGGTGGATTTCATTTACTCTACCAATTCCTAAACTCAGGTTATCACTTAAGGATTCGATTGTATATTTTGTAAATTGATTATTAAGTTTATTATATTGATTAATTCCTGATGCATTACCAATCCACATAAGTCCTTGACCCCCTAAATGCAATGCAGTTATATTACTATCATTAAGTCCCGTACTTATATAAGGTTTTTGATAATACGAATTAAAACTTAAGTTTTGTTTTGGAATCGTCCAATCAATTTTAGCAATTTCAGCTTTCGATAATATACTTAACCCATTACTAGTGCCTATCCATAAATTATCTTGACTATCAAATTCCAAAGCTCTTACGTAATTCAACGCTAATGAATTCGAACTATCATCACTTACTTGAAAAAATTTAAATTCTGGTTGCCAATCATCATCTAAAACATTCGGAGATAGGTTCTCTGGTATTCTAAAAACGCCTAATCCCCAATTATGAGTGGCTACCCAATATTGATTTGGTGTATGTTCTTCTATTTCCCATATATTACTTTTAAAGTCAATTTCTGGAATCTGTATTTCTTTAAATTTACCTAGACTATGATTTCCGCTCGGATGCGGTATATATAAATAGAATCCAGCATCCCATGTTGAAAACCATATCCATCCTTTTGAATCTTTATAAATTTCAAGTACAGATGAAGGCTCGTGTTTAAATGAAGTATTTTCATGTAAATTGAAATTGAAAATACTATCCGTATCGGTGTAAATAACATCTATTCCTAATTCAGTTGCAACCCATATTTCATTTTCAGATATCTCTTCAATATCCAGAATCTCAGAATTTGTAAGGCTATATAACGTTGAGGAATCGGAACTATACGTTTTTGATTCATTACTTTCAATATCATACCTGGTAACACCACCAAATGTAGTTCCTATCCAAAGAGCATTGTCAGAAGTCGCTTTTAAAGTCGTAATAATATCAGAATTCAAACCAATATCTCCTGATAAAAACCGCTTCACATGTTGGGGTGAGTCATATCGAAATAATCCACCATTCGTGGCAATCCAGAAAACACCTAAATGATCCGTTGCAATGTCATTTATATAATTATTGGATAAAAGCCCCTCTTTATCCATATTTTGTAGATTGACATTCTCACCGAATTGCCCGTTTACAGAATGTACTGCAAAGAAAAATAATAAGCAAAGCAGTATTTTATTGAAGTCCATAAACACAGAGATACAAAAAAGTTAATATTTTAATTCAGATAAATTGATAATAAATCTTCTTTTGCAATATATTTTAAAGAGCTTCAAACATCAAATCTTTCAACCTCTACGACATCTCCTGAATTTAAATTTTCAAGATGAACTTTTCCAATCCTTACCCTCATTAATCTTAATGTAGGAAACCCAACAGCGGCAGTCATTTTTCGAATTTGTCTATTTTTCCCTTCTCGGATAGTTATAGAAGCCCAACTAGTAGGCCCGTGTCTTTCATCTCTTATTTTCTTAGTTCTTTCTTTAAATGATGGTTCTTCTGTTAATATATTAGCTGTACACGGTAGAGTTTGATATTTCATACCGTTAAAACCTATTTCAACTCCATTTTTCAATTCTAATATAGCTTCTTCCGTAATGATACCATCCAATTGCACATAGTATTCTTTTTCAATTTTCTTACTTCTTATTCGATGACTCTCTTTTCCATTTGTAGTTAAAAAAAGTAATCCTTCGGAATCTTCGTCCAATCTTCCTATAGCCATTGTGCCTTCTGGAAAATCATGTAGTTCACCTAGTAACCTTTTTCTTGAGGCTCTTTTACCAATATATTTGAATTGTGTAAGAAAACCATATGGTTTATGAGCTATAAAATGTCTATGCATCATTATTATATAAAAAAAGTGTTTACTCTTTGTAGAATAAACACTTCACAATTAAAATTTCATTTTCCTCTTACATTGGAGGAATTCTTAATACTTGACCTGGATAAATTTTATCAGGATGATCAAGCATAGGTTTATTCGCCTCAAAAATAGCATTGTATTTCATAGGATCTCCATACATCGCCTTAGAAATTTTAGACAACGAATCTCCTGATTGTACTGTATAAAATTGAGCCTCTGGTTCTGGATTTGCTACGTGTAATTTATCATCTACAGAGCCAACACCTTCTACATTTCCTAGCGCTAAAATTACTTTTTCTCTTTCTGCATTAGTTCCTGTAGTTCCTGAAACAATTACCTGTTCACATAATTCAATGCATAAATCATCCACATTCAGACCTAATCTAGAAATTTCTGCAGTCAATTGTTCAACTTTCGACATTTTAACTTGCTTGTCTTCTTCTGCTTTTTTACCGAATAGCTTTGATCCTTTGTTTTTCAAAAATGAAAATAATCCCATGTTTTTAGTTTGATTAATAGTTAAAAAATTATTTATCTGAAATCTTAGAATGGTTTGTCCTCCATTCTTCAATTAGTTTATCATTACCACTTAACAATACTTCCGGAACTTTAATTCCTTTAAACTCAGAAGGTCTTGTATATATAGGTGGAGCTAACAATCCGTCTTGGTGAGAATCAAACAATGCACTTGATTCATTATTTAATACTCCAGGAATTAACCGTCCTATTGAATCAACTAGAAGAGCTGCTGGTAATTCGCCACCAGAGAGTACATAGTCACCTACTGAAATCTCCTTGGTGATATGTAAATCCCTTATTCTTTGATCAATTCCTTTATAATGTCCACATATGATCATAATATTTTTATGCAATGACAATCTATTGGCTAAAGATTGATTGTATCGATCACCATCCGGAGTAACATAAATGATTTCATCATACTTACGTTGATCTTTTAACAATGAAATCACCTTGTCAAGTGGACCTGGAGTTAATACCATACCAGCACCACCTCCATATTGATAGTCATCTATTTGCTTGTAATGACCTTCACCATATTTTCTTAGATCGTGCACTTCCACTTGAAGCAATCCTTTTTGAATTGCTCGTTGCATAATACTATGAGAAAATGGACTTTTCAACAATTCTGGAATTGCTGAAATTATATCGAATCTTATCATTTATTTTCAATCAACTCGATATCAAAAACCAAAGCAGAATACGGTTTAATTTTTGCACCTGCCCCTCTTTGACCATAGGCCATTTGATACGGAATATATATTCTCCACTTTGATCCTTCAGGCATATTGGGTACTGCTACTTGCCAGCCTTTTATTAAACGGTTTAGGTTAAAAGTAGCTGGTGCTCCCCTTTCATAAGAACTATCAAAAACTTCACCTGTGATAAGTCGACCTTCATAATGCAATGTTACATCACTGCCTTTTGCTGGCTTTGGGCCAACCCCTTCCGTTAAAATTTCATAATAAATACCATCTGAAAGTGCCATCACTCCTTTTTCTTTAGATTTCATTTCAATAAAATCCTCTCCTGCTTTCCTATTCTTTCTACTTGCTTCTTCTTTCCTTGCTCTTTTCTCTTTTGCTATAAAACTCCTAGCATCTACTGCATTCATTTTCAACTCTTTACTATTCAACATATCTTCAATTGCTAATAGTAACATTTTGGTATCAACATCTTCCATACCTTTATTCTGAATCTCTCTTGCTAAATCTAGACCGAATGCATACGATATAGAGTCTTGTTTTGTTTCCAAAGCCTGTCCATTAACGGTAGTACTGATTACAAAAAATAGGCATAGTAGACTAAAAATATACTTCTTCATTTAATTTGTTTATGACGCATGTTAACATGCATGATTTAATTATTTTTCTGTTGCATAATAATGATAAAAATAAGGGATGGTTTCGATGCCTCTGAAATAATTAAATATTCCATAATGTTCATTAGGACTATGAATGTCATCCGAATTCAAACCAAACCCCATCAATACCGATTTAACCCCAAATACTTTTTCGAATAAAGACACGATAGGAATGCTTCCTCCTCCTCTTTCAGGAATGGGCTTTCGCCCAAAAGTTTTTTCCATGGCAAGACTTGCTGCTTTATATTCTTTCGTGTCCGTTGGTGTAACAGCAGGTTGTCCTCCATGGTGTGGAGAAACTTCTACTTTCACACCTTGTGGTGCAATGGATTCAAAGTAGTTTTGAAACAATTCTGTTATTTCTTCATGGGATTGATATGGCACTAGTCGCATACTTATTTTTGCAAAAGCTTCAGAAGGCAAAACTGTTTTTGCTCCTTCACCAATGTATCCTCCCCACATTCCATTTACATCAAGAGTAGGCCGTATTGAAGTACGCTCCCTTGGTGTATATCCCTTTTCTCCATCCAATTCATTTACACCTAATCCTTTTTTGTATCGATTTTCATCAAATGGAGCTTTCTCCATTTCTTCTCGTTCTTCTTGGCTTAAATCATGAACTCTATCATAAAATCCTGGAATAGTTATTTTTCCATTTTCATCATGAAGAGTTGCAATCATCTTAGATAAAGCATTGATAGGGTTAACTACAGTTCCCCCATAAACCCCACTATGTAGGTCTTTATTCGGGCCTGTAACTTTTACTTCCACATAACTCAATCCTCTTAGGCCAACAGTAATTGAAGGAACATCGTTCGCTATAATACTGGTATCGCTCAATAAAACAACGTCACAAGAAAGCATTTTAGCATATTCTTCGCAAAAAGCACCCAAATGAACGGAACCAACTTCCTCTTCTCCCTCTATCATAAACTTGATATTGCAAGGAATTTCATTGGAATTAAACATAGATTCAAATGCTTTGACATGCATAAACATTTGTCCTTTATCATCACAAGATCCTCTTGCAAAAATGGCCCCATCAGGATGTAGATCTGTTTTTTTAATGACAGGTTCAAAAGGAGGTGAATCCCATAGATCTAGAGGGTCAGGTGGTTGTACATCATAATGTCCATATACTAAAACAGTAGGCAATGAAGGATTAATTATGTGTTCACCATATACAATAGGATGACCTTCTGTTTCATATATTTTAGTTGTTTGTACACCTGCATCGTCTAGACTTTGCTTGACTAATTCAGCTGTTAATTTCACATCATTAGAATATGCTGGATCAGCACTAATAGATGGAATTTTTAAAAGCTTCATTAATTCATCAAGATAACGATTTCTATTTTGCAACGTATATTCTCTTGTCCTCTCCATTCTTTTATTTTGTTGGCAAACTATATGTTTCATTCATGTTATACAGCATAAACCCTAGCTTATCCGCATATTCTTGTATTATTTTATCTGTTGGTTTTCCTGCACCATGTCCTGCACTTGTCTCTATTCTGATCAGAACAGGATTCTTTCCTTGATCTTTATCTTGCAACTCACTTATAAATTTAAATGAATGAGCAGGTACCACACGATCATCGTGATCCGCTGTTGTTACCATTGTTGCAGGATAAGACATATTTTCAACATTATGCAACGGACTATACTCGATTAAATATTTAAACGCTTCTGGATCGTCACTACGGCCATAATCTGTAGCCCAAGCCCATCCGATTGTAAACTGATGATATCGTAACATGTCCAGTACACCAACTGCAGGAAAGGCCACTTGATATAATTCTGGTCTTTGAGTCATACATGCTCCAACCAGTAAACCACCATTACTTCCGCCTTCAATTGCCAGCTTATTATTGCTCGTGTATCCTTTATCTATTAAGAATTCTGCAGCCGCTTGAAAGTCATCAAAAACATTTTGCTTTCGCTCCAAAGTCCCTGCTTTATGCCATTCAGACCCAAATTCTCCTCCACCTCTTAAATTTGCAACTACATAAATTCCTCCATTTTCCAGTAACGGTATTCTTGTCAAACTAAATCCAGGTAGTAAAGAGATATCAAATCCTCCATATCCGTATAAGAGTGTAGGATTTGTACCATCCATTTTAATACCTTTTTTATAGGTAGCGAACATAGGCACTTTTGTGCCATCTTTACTTGTAAACCACAATTGTTCTGTTATAAAATCATCAGCATTGAAGTCAACATCAGGTTTTTTATACACTTCATATGAAAGTGTTTCTGTATTTAATCTAAAAGAAGTTGTAGGATAAGTAAATGAAGTAAAACTAAAAAACCCTTCTTTTGATGATTTTTTACCACTTATTCCACCAGTATTGCCTATTCCAGGCAATTCTAGATCTTGAATAAATTCGCCGCTCGGGGTGTAAACTTTTATTAAAGCCTGCGCATTATGAATGTATTTCACAAACATTTTACCGCCTACAATGGTTACCGATTCCAGTTTATCCGAAGATTCTGGTATAATTTCTTTCCAATTTGTAGATGTTGGATTATCAAGTGAAAAAGAAACGATTCTTTTATTAGGTGCTCCAAGATTTGTAAGCATTAACATATTTCTTCCATCACTGTCAATAATATTATGATCATTAGAAAATTCAGCTACAACTTCAATAGGATCTCTTCTTTTGCTTTGACTATCAATCACATACAATGCATTACCAGAAGTAGATTCCACGACACTAACTAATGTATAACGTTCATCTTCTGTAGTTGATGCATAGAAATTTCTAGAAGGATGTTCTTTACTTTCAAAAACTAAAACATCTTTATTTTGGGATGTCCCCAATGCATGGTAATATAGTTTATGATATTGATTCTGACCACTCAATTCATCATTTGGATCTGGTTCAGGATATCTACTATAATAAAAGCCGTTGCCTTGCCAAGAAAGCCCTGAAAATTTAATCCATTCAATCTTATCATCTAAAAGTTGGAGTGTATTCAGATCAAGCACATATGCGGTTCTCCAATCAGAACCACCTTCGGATACACTATACGCAAGTAAATTACCTTCTTTATTAAAACTGATACCTCCCAGTGAGCTAGTCCCATCACTTGACAATGTATTTGGATCAAGCACAACTTCTGCATCTCCTCCTATTGTTTTACTTCTGTATAAAACGGATTGATTTTGAAGCCCTGAATTTTTATAAAAATAATAAAAATCGCCTTCTTTAAATGGGACACCTACCTTTTCATAATCCCACAGTTGGGTTAATCTTTTCTTTATTTTATCACGAAAATCTATTTTTGACAAGAAATCCTGAGTTACTTCATTTTGAGCAATAACCCATTCCTTTGTTTCCTCGCTATTGTCATCTTCTAACCAGCGATATGGGTCTTTTATTTCCGTTCCATGATAGTTATCTACAACATCATCTTTTCTTGTCATTGGATAGTTAAATCTAGAATCTTGTGTCACTTTATCTGTACT
The DNA here is from genome assembly GCA_020627825.1 of Saprospiraceae bacterium. GTDB lineage: Bacteria > Bacteroidota > Bacteroidia > Chitinophagales > Saprospiraceae > JAHDFB01. The sequence goes on along the minus strand of JAHDGD010000018.1, from coordinate 1,775 downwards.
TTCTTGAGAAATAATTTCAGTTGTTTTTTGACTTGTCTTTTGAGAACAAGAATATATAATTGCACTAAAGAACAATATAAGAATACTAACTCTTGCCATACTTTTGTTTTATTTAATAAGCTGTAAATTTAATCTTTTCGTTAATAAACATTGTATATTTGTATATATGAATATTATTTTAAAATCTCTGTTGACTTTTACCTTCTTTTTACTTTGTTTTTCCGTTTTGCTAGGTCAAAATGATGATTTTATGCAGGATAAAGAATCAAAAGACGTTTTTGAAGTTCCTTCTGATAAATTTTCGCAAGCGGTTCAGACAGCATACACAGAACTGCTTTCTCGTTTAACCAATGATAAAAATTCCATTTCGAAAAGTGTGGCAGATTTAAATTCGAAGAAAAACAGGTTGCTTCAATCTACCAATAGAGATATAAATTCACTAAATCAACTGAGTACTTTGATTACTGAAAAAACAAAGGAAAGAGTTGATATTGAAAACGACATCGATTTACTTAGAACTGCATTACAACCATCGAGCAATGATAAGAAGGCAACAAGAATCATTAATAGCATCAATCTTAAACGATATGGCAAAGTAGCTATAACAGATAAAGCTACCAATTCACGACAAGCTAAATCTTCAACCAATACTCCAGCTGAAATCATTTCAGATAATGCGTGTAAAATTGAGATGAATGGTATTGATCCCATTACGCTTAAAAATAAAATTAAAATCTCAGGTGAAAATATAGTTGAATATACACACCCAAAATTAGAAGCTTATTATAAAGAACAATCTTTCTTAACTGCGAACGCTAGCGTGATGCGGATGGATAAAAACTATTATCTTGTTCTCGACATTGAGATTCAATCAAAAGATGCTTTGAGAAGCTATGGTAAAGTTGACAAAGGTGCGACTCTAAAAGCAGAATTATTAAACGGTGAAACTGCTTATCTATTTGCTATTGATCATTTCAGAGGTAAGGTTCTTTCAGGTCAGAACATAGTTCAATACCAAGTTATCTACATAATGAATAAGCCTGATTTTAGAGCGTTAAAGAAAAGCGAAATCAGTTCATTGGGTATGATGTGGTCAAGTGGATATGAAGAATATACAATTTACAACATTGATGTTGTTATGAATCAAATTGAATGTCTAGAAAAATTTAAATAGTGTATGCTAAGATTACAATTACCTACAGATCCTAGATGGGTAAATCTTACAGAAATAAGCTTAGAAGCGATCTTAACAGATCATGCATATTGTGAACAAAAAGCTGCTACTTCGTGCATTAGCTTAATACAGCAATTCCCCGATAAAGAAAGACTTGTAGAAGAATTAGCCCCAATTGTAACTGAAGAATGGGGCCATTTTCGATTAGTATTAGGAGAATTAAAGAAAAGGAATTTAACTCTTGGAAGACAACGTAAAGATGAATATGTAAATCTTCTTAGAAATTTCATGATAAAAGGAGGCAGTAGAGAAGATCGATTGCTCGAGAATCTACTAGTATGTGCTTTGATCGAGGCAAGATCTTGTGAACGTTTTAGAGTCTTATCTCTACATATATCAGATGATAAATTAAAGGATTTTTACCATAAATTCATGGTTGCAGAAGCGGCACACTACACCCTATTTATTGAACTTGCTCGACATTATGCTGGAAAAGAAAAGGCAAATAAAAGATGGGCTGAATACCTGCAATATGAAAAAGAAATCATGAATGAATTAGAAATTCGAGGAGACCGAATTCATTAAGGCATCCACTTCAATT
>JAHDGD010000175.1 GCA_020627825.1 Saprospiraceae bacterium | reverse complement strand
CGAACTTTCTTTTTCTGTTGACATGAAAATAATTTGATCTATTGTATAATTGAAAGAAAGTGCTAGTTAGATAGAATAATGGATAAGGAATAAAATAGAACGAAGTAAATGTATGTAGAAATGTCAATAGCTTGTAAAACCATTTAAAGGGTCATCTTTTTCCTAGAAATTCCTCGAATTAGCTATGGCTAGTCTTTCGGAATTTATAGTCAAACCTAACCCTTTAAATGGTTTCTGATAAAATTCTTTATCCATTATTCACGTTAATTTAAATTTATTAACGACACTTTTAAACTTAGATGGGATTAATTTCCTCGAGCTGCTTCTCTTGCAGCCTGTCGCTCTGCAATTTTTCTTTGCCTTTCTTCTTCTTCAATAAGATAAGATTCTTGAAATTCAAGAACATGCTGAGGGAATTCATCGTAACGCAATGGACTTGCCTTTTTCTTTTTGGTTCCCACATCTTTTCTAGCAGTTTTCTTTCTCTTTTTTGTTCGATCTTGAGCCATGTCTCGAGGAATGCTATATTTTTTTCTGAAAGCTCTACTTTTATTAAAAATATAAGGAGCATATTCCACATAGTCATATTCACTAATACGAATCGCAGGTTCATCCCCTACTTTTACAAAATAATAAGCTTCGTATTCAATGTAGTCTTTTCTATTTCTCATAAGTCCTTCGGATAATTCACCAAAAGGTGCAACTTCAGTTCCCCCGTAGTCAAAATTGGGGGAAACATAAACTTTTATAAAACTATCCTCATTGTTGACGAGCTGTAGTAAATAGAAATCATATTTTTTACCTTTTAACGGCGAGCCTTTTTTATTATCTACTTCAACTCTTTCATATATTAATCGAGTTGTTGCTTCTGTATTTTCATATACATCTACATATTCCACAGATTCATCATCATTTTCCTCCTCTTCTTCCTCTTCCACATTCTCTTTGAACCAAGAAGATTCGTCTCCTCTAGAGATTTCTATTCTTAAAATGTCATCAGGTTCAAGTTCAACTTCATTCCCATTTTTATCTATCAGATAAAAAACATCGGGTTCTTCCACTTCACTAGCAGCTTCTATGTTGAATGTATAAACTGCATCAATACTGTCAGAAGATAATACAATAACTTCTTCAGAATTGCTGAAAATACCTTTGGAAGCAGAGGCGAATTTTTGAGCATTCACACAAGTGAAACTGCTCAATATCATGATTATTAAAAGAGATGATTTCATTATTAGTATCTATTTTATCACAAGTTGTTATTTACTTGAATAACAAACTTAGCATTCAATATATTGTTCTATTTGTTCTTAGAACAAGTGCATAAGGTGCATTCCAATATAAAGACGAATGTATTCCAGATTATACTACAAGTCGTAATGGTTGTTCCAACATGGCTTTGAATGTTTGAAGAAACTGCGCACCAGTTGCACCATCTACTACACGATGATCACAAGAAAGTGTCACTTTCATTGTATTTCCTACAACGATCTCTCCATTTTTAACCACTGGTTTTTGAATGATTCCTCCCACAGCCATGATACATGAATCAGGCGGATTAATTATTGCTGTGAACTCATCAATTCCGAACATTCCAAGATTAGAGATTGTAAACGTATTACCTGTCATTTCATCAGGTGAAAGTTTCTTGTTTTTCGCTTTACCTGCAAGATCTTTAACTTCTGCATTAATCATGCTCAATGTTTTAAGATCTGTATTTCTTATCACAGGGACAAGCAATCCGTCAGGTACCGCTACAGCAACACCAACATGGATATCTTCATGATAAGTGATTTTATCACCGAACCAACTTGAATTTATTGCTGGATGCTTTCTTAAAGACATAGCTGCCGCCTTAACAACAAGGTCATTAAAAGAAATTTTCACATCACCAGGAGCATTAACTTCTTTTCTAGCTTTGATGGCATTGTCCATATCAATTTCGATCGTGAGATAAAAATGAGGAGCTCCGAATTTTGATTCGCTTAATCTTCTTGCTATTGTTTTTCTCATTTGGCTTACAGGAACATCCCCATATTCGAAATCAGAAGCAGGTCTCAAACCTTGAGGAGAAGAAACCGTATTTCGAGATGGATTAGCTAGAAAGGCTTCAACATCTTTTTTAATGATGCGTCCATTTTCACCAGAACCTGTAACTTTAGCAATATCAATGCCAGCTTCATTAGCTATAGATTTAGCAAGAGGACTGGCTTTTACTCTCGCATCGCTCGAATGAATAGGTGCAGGAGAAGAAGGCGCACTTGCGGTTTCTGCTGGTTGTACTTCTTTTGTTGGTACTGCATCTTTTTCAGCAGGTGCACTTGATTCAGGAACATTTTTTTGTTCAGCCTCTAAAGCAGCTTTATAATCTTCATTTTTGTCACCTATTACTGCAAGAATACCATTTACTTGAATAGGACCTTCCTCCACACCGATGTATAATAAATAACCCTCGTGAAAGCTTTCAAGCTCCATTGTTGCTTTATCCGTTTCAACTTCTGCAAGCACGTCACCAGGAGCTACTTTGTCACCAACTTTAGCTATCCAGCCTACAATATTTCCTTCTTCCATGGTGTCGCTCATTCGCGGCATTCTTATTACTTCAGCCATAATATGTTTTGTATTGTGATGATATTTATAACAGCCAATTTGGGCTGTGTGTTTATAATGTTTGGGATTGAGAATAAAATTTTCAAATTAAGTGCGAATATACTAATGCTTTAGTCAAAAAAAGGAACATGAAGACATAATTATAAGAATAAGCGTTCAATAAAAGGTATGAAAGAAATAGGAGTAGTGACTTTTGGGCTTAAAGCCCAAAAATTATGAAAGATTATCTTTACTTTGTTGTGAAATTAAGTCAGTATGAAGTTTTCCTCAAAATTAATCGAAGATGCTGTTGATGTTTTTGCTCAGCTGCCTAGTATAGGTAAAAAATCGGCATTGAGGTTAGTGTTACATATGGTTAATAGAGATGTTACATTTACGAAAGAATTTGCAGAAGCTCTTCAAAATTTGAGAGAAAACATCAAAGAGTGTCAACATTGTTTTAGTTTAAGCGATGAATCAATTTGCAATATTTGCAAAGATCCCCATCGTTTGAAGAATGTAGTATGCGTGGTAGAGAGTATTCGCGATGTCATGGCAATAGAAGATACAGGTCAGTTTTCAGGAAAATATCATGTTTTGGGAGGTGTTATTTCACCTTTAGAAGGTGTAGGACCAGATCAATTAACGGTAGATGAATTAATTTCCAGGGTAGAACAAGAAGGTATAGAAGAATTAATTATGGCAATTTCACCCACGATAGATGGAGAGACTACGATCTATTATTTATCTAAAAAACTAGAAGGTAAGGATGTTAGAATCAGCACCATTGCTCGAGGCATATCATTTGGTGGAGAGCTAGAATACGCTGATGGATTAACTCTAGGAAAGTCTATTTCCTCCAGATTGCCTTATCAGACCAATCAAGAAAGATAAAAGATGGCAATCGACATTAGCATAGTCATTGTCAATTATAATGTTCGACATTTTTTACAACAGACATTAGAATCAGTTGAACGAGCAACAAAAGGGTTGTCGGCGGAAATATGGGTTGTGGATAATCATTCAGTTGATGATTCAGTATCTATGGTTAAGTCTTTGTTTCCACATGTGAAACTTATAGAGAATAAACATAATCCAGGTTTTTCAGTCGCTAATAATCAGGCGATAAATAACAGTAGTGGGAAGTATGTGTTGTTGCTAAATCCAGACACTGTATTACAAGAAGATACACTTAAAGTATGTTTAGATTTTATGGATGTTCATCCGGATTGCGGAGCTGTAGGAGCAAAGATGATCGATGGAGGAGGGAATTTTCTACCAGAATCTAAACGAGGATTTCCCTCACCGTGGGTATCATTTTGTAAAGCCACTGGATTATCATCGCTTTTCCCAAAATCAAAGGTTTTTAATCAATATCATCTTGGGTTTTTAAGCGAGAATGAGATTAATGAAGTTGATGTATTGTGCGGTGCTTTTATGTTCATGAGAAAATCTGTATTAGATGAAGTAGGCTATCTTGATGAAGCATTTTTTATGTACGGAGAAGATATCGACTTGAGCTATAGGATCAAAAAAGGAGGATTCAAAATATATTATCTACCGACCACACAATTGATACATTTCAAAGGAGAATCAACAAAAAAGACTTCTGTAAATTATGTGAAGGTATTTTATCAAGCGATGATTATTTTCGTCAAAAAGCACTTTTCAGGAAGGGGAGCAGGTCTATTATTGATCTTATTAAATGTAGCAATAGTAGGGCGAGCATTGATAAGTGTTATGCGTAGATTCATGAGTCGATTATGGATGCGATTGATGGATTTTGTTTTCATTTTCGGAGGGATGATTGGTATCAAAGCGTTATGGGAAACTTATTATTTCGAAGATCCAAATTATTTTTCGAATAAGGTTTTTGTATATCTAGCAATAGTCAGCGCTGTATATATATTGATTATACAACTAGCAGGTGGATATAAACGAAATTATAAAGTAGGACAATTAATGCGATCTGTGGGTACTGCCTTTCTTTTGCTACTAGCTTTTTATGCTTTATTACCTACAACGTTTAGATTTTCGCGTGCATTGATTTTGTTTTCAGGAATTTGGGCAATGTTATCTGTTATGTTGGTTAGGCTCATAACGAATTACATGGAAAACGGTCGATTAAGATTGGGAAAGAACCAAGTAAAACGCCTTTTTATTTTTGGGTCCCAACCCGAAATTAAAAGGGTAGAAAATATACTATTGTCTACATTAGTTGATCATGAGATTAAAGGGAGGATATCGGGTGATGAGCACTATGACTCCTCATACTATGATGGTAATTTTTCCAAAGTACTTCAATTAGCGGAGATGGAAAAAGTTGATGAGTTCGTATTTTGTATGAAAGATTTGGAATGGGGGGCAGTCATGAAATTAATGAAAAATGCACCAAAGGAGATCGAGTTTAAGATGGCAGGCGATGATCATTTAAGTATCTTAGGAAGTAAGTCAAAGAATACGTCGGGAGAATTGTATTCTGTTCAGTTTACTTATAACTTGGATCAGCGAAGCGAACGGATTAAGAAGCGTATAGTGGATATAACGTTTGTATTTTTATTTATTATTTTCTTTCCTGTTTGTATCTTATGGCAACTCCTTGTCAAGAGGAAAGATGTTCAAGGTTTGATTCAGAATATGTGGGAGATATTGAAAGGAAATAAAACGATGGTGGGGTATAAAAGAGGTGATTTGAAAATAGAAGAATTGCCTAATGTACAAAAGGGATACTTCGAAGTTGGTCCAAAATTTATAGAGGATCAGAATCTTATTCATAGAGCGAATACGATATATGCAAAAGAGTATAGTATTTGGATGGATATAGAATTGATTGTAACAAAAATGTGGTCATGAAATTGAAAGAGAAAATAAAGGAGTTAGCGCGGCAATATAAAGAAGAGATTATCGGCATAAGACGGCATTTACATGCTCATCCTGAATTATCTTATGAAGAGGTAGAAACAGGAAAGTTTATAAGAGATACGTTGGAGAAATGGAATATTCCACATGATTATCCAGTTGCAGGGAATGGGATTGTTGCGTATATCAAAGGAAAAGAGGGAGGGCAAGTAAGAGCAATAAGAGCAGATATAGATGCTTTGCCAATAAAAGAAGAAAATGAAGTGTCCTATAAAAGTAAGCATGACGGTGTAATGCACGCATGTGGACATGACGTCCATACTTCTTGTGTACTAGGAGCTGCCAGGATATTGCATGATACAAAAGATATGTGGAAAGGCGAAGTCAAGGTGTTTTTTCAACCAGCTGAGGAGAAGTTGCCAGGTGGAGCGTCACTTATGATAAAAGAAGGAGTGTTGGAAAATCCCAAAGTAGAGTATATAGTAGGTCAACATGTACATCCTCCATTGGAATCGGGAAAAGTAGGAGTTAAGAGCGGAGCTTATATGGCATCAGCAGACGAGATATATTTGACAGTTAAAGGGAAAGGAGGTCATGCAGCCTTACCACAAGATGTAATTGATCCTATCCTTATAAGTTCATCGATTCTGCTTGCGCTTCAGCAAGTTGTATCGAGGAAGTCGATACCAAATGTGCCAAATGTATTATCGTTTGGTAAGATTAATAGTGTAGGGGGAGCCACTAATGTTATACCAAGTGAAGTTAAAATAGAAGGAACATTCAGGACGATGAATGAAGAGTGGAGGAAGGAGGCGCATGATCACATAAGGAGAATAGCGGAGAAGACAGCGGAATCAATGGGAGGAGCGTGTGAAGTTGATATACGAGTAGGGTATCCATGTTTGGTCAATGATGAGCGGGTTACTGGAGAATTTAGGGAAAAGGCAGAGGCATATATGGGTAAAGATGGAGTGGTTGAACTTCCCTTGCGCATGACGGCAGAGGATTTTGCATATTATGGACATAAGGTTCCAGGCTGTTTCTACAGATTGGGGACTGGAAACAAGGAAAAGGGGATAGAATCACCGGTACATACGCCGACGTTTGATGTGGATGAGGATAGTTTAGAGTGGGGGATGGGATTGATGGCTTGGGTTGTGGTGTAGGAGGGTTGATTTTATTGTTTTTAGTATTACGATATCTTGAGATCCCCAATATAAAAGACTTTCAACCCATTTGCGCGCACGATAATACGCCCAATTTATAGTACTGGCTGCTTGTCGAGACAACTGAAATCTTTTATTTTTCTGCGATTCTATTGATTTTCCCTTTTCCATCTCTTCAACATAAGATTCATATTCATGTTCCGTTTCAAAATAATATTTTTTATAACAATGTTTAACCATCACTCCTTCTCTTCCTCTTAGCTTATTCACAGCCTTCACATAAATTGACTTAAAAACTCTCATTTTTTCACTGATTATTCTCCAAGGTTCTAATATAAATTCCATTTTGGGAGCCTTTCCTTTTTTTAAGCAATCTTCTTTATAATTTTTCATTAAGGTTCTCTTCTGTTTGATTTTTACAATCAATTGATAGCCAGTTATATCAATATAAATTTTATGAATGGTTAGATAGTTTTTAAGATATCGATTTAGCAAAGATTTAAATAGTTGAATCTCTTCTTCCTTTTCAAAGAATATTGAGTTTGCAGCACTAAGACTTTCGAATAAATAAAAACCATTTGGTTTTAGGTGATAGGTGTGTTTCATTACTTTTTTTTCCTATTAGTGTAATGAACCCCTGATTTCGTTCCACTTTTTTCCAACTTTTTTTAAAAAAAATGAAAAAAGGTCAAATTTTGGATAATTTTGAATGAGTTTGTAAGTTTTGAAATTGGCGTATTATAATGCGATTTTCAAGCTCTTTTTTTGGTAGTACGAGATTTTAATGCGACCATTATCATTGACTCTCCTCCCATTATTTTGCAAAGTTCTTATGCTTTTTGAACATGTATATTTTACCTTTCTTATAATCGTAACGCTTTGCGTAGTCTGCATTTTACAACTTCATCTTTTTTATGGAAATTACTTGAATTAACTATACTTATCAGTCGGAATTAATACTTAAATCTAACCTTTTAAAAGGTTTTTGCTAAAATTCTTTATCCATTATTCTATCTAACTATAACTTTTTTTCAATTATGCAATAGTTCAAATTATTTTCATGTGAACAGAAAAAGAAAGATCGGCCTTAAGTCCAATTGCGTTAAAAAATGTCGAAATTTTGTCGTGCATAAAAG
>JAHDGD010000174.1 GCA_020627825.1 Saprospiraceae bacterium | reverse complement strand
AGAAATTAATCATTTTAGTAGATAGAAATGCGCCATTTTGGAGTGCAAATAGTATGACTCCATTCAAAGTAAAATGAAATGTCACATCTTTACTACTGCATTTATATTCCTTTAAATATAGTTCCCAGTACTTCTTTACCTTCTCCTCCTATATACTTTTCTTGAGTCGAAGCATTGGCTGGATACTGATTGTTATATTTTAAATGACGAAGTTTTCGATCCGATGGCAGAGCTAAATCATGCCATCCATTCGACTTGGATTCCAGAATGAAAAAAGGAAAATCAGCAACTGTTGTTTTAGAAACAATTTTACGATTGTGATCTAGTACCCAAAACGTACATCCCCCTGACCCACAGTAATCGCCGTTGAGTATGGTAACAATATACTCTTGCTTACCATCTCCGTTCAAATCATAAACCGCATATCGAAATCTACGCTGATCAGCATCCAATGAACCGACATCCGACTTATACAATTCCGCTACAAAAAGCGCCACTTGATCTTCGTAATTTTTGTAATCAATACGCTGTGCTTTTTGCTTATATTCGATCACCTCATACTCATCATCCATCGCATTATACTTCCGAACTTGAATGGCTTTTGAACTTTTTTCCAGCGTATACAATGGAGCAGCCTCTCCTTGTTGTTCTGCTGCTCTAAACTGGGTCTTATCTTCATTGACAAATTGAACTTCGCCAAGATACTCAGCACTTCCAAAGGAAATAAGTTGTACAATATAACCTTCTCCTTTTTTCTGAATCTCTATGGCTTCAGCTGATTTACTTGCAGGATAATAAAACCCTTCCATTTCGAAAGGCTTTTCTTTTTGGGTAGTTGGCATGACTTCTTTTTCGTTAGTGGAAGACGATTTGCAACTGATCGATAGTTGCAAGAAAAGCAAGGGGATACAAAGATAAGAAATAAAAATCCGCATAAATGACCTATTGACTGACCTTCAACTTTCCATCCACCATCTTAGCACGTCCTAGAGGAACGCGCTCGTCGGTAAACTCTGGATCAGGAACAAGTTCGATCATTCCAGTTTCTTTATTGACGGAATAAATGATAGACTCTTCTGGGTCAGTGGGCATATTCAGGGTCTTCAATCTATTTTTTACAAGTGGATTTTTCTTTAAGAAACCTGCTATTTCTGTTCCATCATTGGAATCTTTGATAAGATTCATGCTTTCATCAAACATGTATACTTTCTGCTCACATCCTGGAGTTCCCGTACAAACACCTAGAAAATAAACTTTTGAATCAGGTAAATAAGCAAATTCTGCCTGTCCGCCATTACAGGGTTCTGAAAAAGTGATATGGTTAGTAGAGGTAGATTGAATAAGATTTTTACGTTTTTCCTTGGACGCATCTCCTAGACATTCTTTAAGATTAATCAATTCCTCCGGAATTGAATAAAACGCTTCGACAATTGGCTCTTCCATAACTTTTGGTGATTCCGATTTACTGGTTTCTGTTTTTATTTCTTTTTTGTCATCCAATGTAGAGGAAGACTGCTGAGCATTCCCACATGAGATTAATAGAAATGCTAAAAGAAAATATATACTATGCTTCATATGTCAAATCTACACTATTTTGAAATTGCGGCAAGCCACCACATCTTATATTTTTCCATATGCTCCCATTCCCATAAACAATCCTCACCTGCATTCGGATCATTGCTATTGCCATCTCGTTGATTGTATTCAACCCACTGACGTTTTTGACTGCTGTGATTTACAGTAGCTTCTACATCAATTCTTCCATAAGGATCATCAACATATATACCGTTTTCATCCATTGATTGCATTCTAAGAATATGACCATTATTACTAAACATGACACTCTTACCTGCTCGCATCGCTGCCCCTACATTATCTTCCCACCATTGTCTATTGTATGCAGCATTAGCTCCTCTGCCGATTAAAAATTCGACTGTAGCTCCCATATGTTGTGCTACTTGTTCCCATCCAGCTCCAGTACGGGCTGAAAATCCTTGTTCTTGACGAATTGTCTCTAAGGCATCTTCATATTCCATTTCTGGCTTAGGATTCTGGATACCCAAATATTCGAGACACATAGCAAGTGCGGTAAGATTACAGATTCCTCCTCCACTTTTTTCTACACGTGTTCCATTTTCAGTCACTGTACTATCTCTCTGGTTATTATATTGAACTTTCCATTGAAGTTTCATAAAATAATCACCTCTTACTTCTTCATCTTGAATAGCATCAATCAAGTTTCGTGCTTGTTGAATCTGTTCAGCAGTTAACCTCGTTTCCTCATTTCCTAGTAAAGAGTCTAGTTCTGCATTTCCATTTGCTGGTTGATCGACCTCTCCACCTTGTCCTATCCGAGCAACATCATCATAATTAGAATCTTGTTGCGGAGCTGAATTTTGACTTCCTCCACTTCCTACCTTCAAGTATTCCATAGCTTTTGTCAATTGATTCCCCCATATTACAGAATCGCTTAATTCTGCCTTTAGATCAGCCACTAAGTCTGTACCATATTTAGTAGTGTAATCAGACATCACTTTACCTATTAGCACTGAGTCTTTATTCAATTTAGCCAGTGCATTATAAATAGCCGCTTCATCTGTTCCCCATCCTGTTCCCATTGATGTATTAAACATCGCATCATATAACTGAGTAGATACCTCTTCTATTAATTGTTGAGATCCCTCATCTACTGGCACTACTGCTGGTTCAACAGCTGTTGAGGATTCAGCAGCTTGTGTTTCTGTTTGCCCTCCTGTTGATCCTGTCTGCGCATTTTGACGCACTCGAATTTCTTGTCCAGCCATAAAACCTAGCACAACACCACCACTTCTAGTTCTGAATTCATGAACTGTATTTAAGCTCTTTAAAGAGTCAATGGTTGTATTAAATCTATTTGCTAAAACTTGTAAGGTTTCACCACTTTGTACAGTATGCGTGATGATAGATCCTTCTTGACCTCCTTGAGTGGTAGAAGAATCTGAACCACCGCTATCCGCAGTTCCTCCTGGCGCCTGAATATCTCCCTGTGCTGCTTGAATTTCTTCTTCTGTAAATTCTATATACCCATCATCTCCAGTTTCTTTTGCTAATAACTGTCTCGTTGTGTACCCAAAAGTCATTTGAAAGTGTGGTTTATCAATAAAACCTGACCAATCACCCCCCCATTCGAATCCTAGTGACTTTCCTATGTCGCCTATTGTAGACCAATTCGGATTACTCCACAATGCTTCACCATTTTTGATCTCTACGACATCTACTGCTAATCCATAATTGTGATAACTGTATCCTCCTCCTACCTGAGAAACACCTCTTCTTTTCATTTCATCCTGCTCTGCAAATGTCCTTAAAGTACCTGAAGGTGGAATTCTTAATTTGATATCGTATTCCTTATCTGCAATATTGATAAATGCTCTTGCAATTGGTAACACAGAAGGGTGCAAGGACTGCAATCTATTATTGGAGTGACGATCCCATGTATCGGTTGAACTATAAGCCGATAAATCTGTAGTTTGTTGTGTATCAGCCTCGCCTGATTGTGTTTCCGCATCAGCTGCTGCTTGATTGACTACTGTACTTCCTTGAGCAAACTCTTCTAGTTGAGCATATACTTTTGCTCTTTCCCATACATCGGCAGAATAATCATTTCCAGTTGTTCCTCTATCCAGTCCTCCTTGAGTTGCCACATTTCCTGATCCTGAATTATATGCTGTGATGGCTCCACGCAAGGTCCACACTTCGTCCCAATCTGGATGCTTTTCTGAGACTCGGTCATACATTTCTTTTAATACCGTTGCCCCAAACTCAATACCTAGTTTAGTTTGCTCTCTCTCTGTAGCTGCGTTACGTATAGCATTCGCTCGATCTTCATGAAAACGAATATCTACTTGCATCAATCCTACTCCATTCCCATGATCTCCGAATAATTCATTTCGCCCCCTTGTTTCTCTACTGGCTATAGCTGCTAAAAGTGCAGGTGGAAAACCGAATTCATTACCTACCTCCACAAACAAGTCTGCATATTGCAAAATCCGCTGCATGTCGGTATTCGCCATCCGTTGTGATGCAGCCACTCCTACATCGTTATGGTGCGCTCCATCTTGTCGTGTTGTACGAGCACTAGCACCCGTAGTCGTATGACTAAACAACAAATCATTTGTGGCTATGGCATCATCTCCAGCTCCACCATTGGACACATTATATGCTGGTGATTGCAATGAGGCTGTACCTGTAGTTTGTTGCGATTCATTTGCTGCGCCTTGTACTGACGTTACTTGAGGGTCGTTTTGATTGGTTCTGTCCATAATTTATCCAGTTAAGAACTTAGGTAATCTACAAGGTACAGAATTCCTTAATGATTATCAATAGGACAGTATAAAAAAGTATAAATTTTAAGAATTTCTATTGGATTAAATTAAAATTAAGGCTCGGAGGCCCAAAAAGCATTAATCGTTTTATTAATTTCCATTTGTTTTAACAGGTTTCCATTTTTGGGTTAATCCCAAAAGATGTAGTACTTTAGATTGTGTTGTTCTCATAACATTCAGTTGATTCGCGCCATCACCTTATGTTTTTTTTGGGCTCGAGCCCAAAAAAATACAGACCACTCAACATTTTATACAAGTAAGAAAAGAATTAAGCCAGCAATTTAGGGTTTAAATTGCATAAATCTAAAATCAAAAAACGATTATAAAAGGCATCACATTTTAAGCGCCAGCCCAATGATTAAGAAGAGAAATAAGAAGAAGAGTTTCATATGATATGCATCGTGCTTTTTGGGCGAAAGCCTAATAAAATGAAAATCTTAAATTCTAAATAGCAATTGAATGTCTAAAGAAATTTATTCATATAGACTCTACTTTTTTAAATAATCTAACATTCTATCTTTAAATTATCTACAAGACTGGTAATTAAGAAGATTATAATTTGATAAATCTTAATTTATTTTAGAATATTACTCCATATTTTCAAAGAAAGTATTGAAATGTTATCAAGAAAGGCCGAGGGAATAGACCCATTGAAGCCTTAGCAACCCTTAGACTTACTAAGAAGGTGCTAAATTCTACTTGAAAGGAGAACTGATTCTCTTATTACAAGATAGATAACTTAAAGAAAGTTTTATTAGACTTCGTCATCTTCTTCTTAACATTCTCTATACGATACAGCATCTAAAAATGATGCATAACTTTTTTGATCCATTAACTTGAAGTATAGACAAAATGAGTAAGCACATAGAAACAAAAGCAATAAGAACACAAATTGAGCGAACGCAGTTCTTGGAACATTCCAATCCTTTGTATTTAACATCAAGCTATGTTTTCGAGGATGCCGAAGATATGCGCTCCTCATTTGCTGATGAAAAGAAACGCAATATATATAGTCGTTATTCAAACCCTAATACTTCAGAGTTCATTGAAAAAGTATGCATAATGGAAGGGGCTGAAAGTGGATTTGCATTTGCTTCAGGTATGTCAGCGGTGTTTTCAACATTTGCTGCGTTATTAGATTCTGGTGATCATATTGTTTCATGTCAAAGTATTTTTGGGTCTTCTCAAACCCTTTTCAATAACATTCTACCCAAATGGAATATTACAACTCAGTATTTCAAATCGAATGAAATCGAAGACTTAGAAAATTTAATACAATCAAATACCAAAATTATATATGCGGAAAGTCCAACTAATCCAGCCGTTGATATTCTAGATCTTGCACGAATAGGACAAATTGCAAAAAAACATAATCTAATTTTTATTGTAGATAACTGCTTCGCAACTCCATACCTGCAACAGCCTTTAAAATTTGGGGCTGACTTAGTAATACATTCTGCAACTAAATTAATGGATGGTCAAGGAAGAGTTTTGGGCGGAATAACAGTAGGTCATGCTGAACTTATACAAAGAATTTATTTGTTTTCTAGAAATACAGGACCTGCATTATCACCATTTAATGCATGGATTTTGTCCAAAAGTCTAGAAACATTGCCTGTTAGAGTAGAAAAACATTGTGAAAATGCGCTTAAAATTGCTTCATTTCTTGAGTCTCACAATCAAGTTAATTTTGTAAAATATCCATTCTTAACCTCACATCCCCAATATAAGTTAGCACGGCAACAAATGAAAATGGGTGGTAATGTTGTGGCATTTGAAGTTAAAGGAGGTATTCAAGCAGGAATAAAATTTCTTAATTCTATTAAGATTCTGTCACTTTCTGCAAACTTAGGTGACACGAGAACTATAGTAACACACCCAGCATCAACTACCCATGCAAAAATAGCAGAGCAAGATAGATTACAAACGGGTATAACTAATGGACTGATAAGAATTTCAGTTGGGCTAGAACATACAGATGATATCATAAAGGATTTAAATCAAGCTTTACATATGATTTAAAATTTTAGAATGAAAAAGGACTCTTTATAAAGAATAGCTTTCAAAAAACACAAAAAAGAAAAGCAAAGAATTATGAATGATATTAGCAAAAAATAAATTGAAATCACAAATAAATTTTTGTGATATATTCTAAAAACAAAAAATCATTAAAAAAATAGTCCAGCTTAATTTTTGTTTCTTACCGTATTGTTAGTGAAAAATAATTGGAGCTAAATAAAACATCTAAATTTAACAGGTAACTACGCAATGGAGCAATTAAAGTAAAAAACTATAAAAGGGCGGATTTTTTAACTGTCCCTTTTGACAATTGACTATCAATAAAATATAGCTTTCACTAAATTAATTAATTTAAAATTTAATGAATTAGTTGAATGCAAGAAATCAATCAGAGCTAATTTATATAGCAATATCTTCCCTTATCGGCTTATGTCTTAATAATGGAGCTTTTGTTATAAGAGCAAACCCAAATGTCAAAACACCAAGTCTGCCAATGAACATCATCAAAGAAATAATAATTTTACTTGCATTAGAAAGGTCACCTGTAATTCCAGTTGACAATCCTACCGTACTAAGTGCAGAAGTTACCTCAAACAAAATTTTCTCAAATTCAAAATTCTTTCCATCCACTAATAAAATACACCAAGTACCCAATATTAGTATGAATGAATAAAAAATCGTAGAAGAAACAGCAAGGTATATATTAGCAGCAGGTATTTCTTTTTTAAAAAAAGTGATGTGTTTTTTTCTTTTAAGGATTGAAATCAATACTGCAATAACTGCTGTGATCGAGGTTGTTTTAATTCCACCCCCCGTCCCAGCTGGTGATGCACCAATGATCATGAGGATAATCATTATAAAAACTCCTCCTACATGAAGAGCTCCTAAATCGTAATTATTGAATCCCACTGTTGTGTGCGCAGAAATACTTTGAAAGGCAGCTAACGCTAATCCTTCCCAACCTTGAGAAAGTAATAATCCATCCGATAAGAAAATGGTTATGGCAGCTATAATCCAAAAAACAAAAGTACTGAATAAGATGATTTTGGACGTCAACGTTATTGATTTTCGTTTGCGTGTTATTCTAAACCAGAAATCCAGCAAAACAATAAACCCAATAGATCCCAATAAGGATAAAACCAAAATGGTAGTGGTTATGAGTGCATGATCACTAAACGACACCATAGAATCTCCAAAAAGACTAAATCCAGCTGTACAGAATGCAGAAATACTATGAAATATAGATTGCCATACAGGGTTATCAACACCTGCGCCCTTAAAACCAAAATATAATATAATAGCTCCTATGCTCTCAATAAGTAAAGTAAAGATAAATACACTGTATATGAACGTGACTAAAGGGTATTT
>JAHDGD010000017.1 GCA_020627825.1 Saprospiraceae bacterium | reverse complement strand
GAGAAAGAGGGATGGGATAGATCAGTGCCGTGGGTGGCATGATACGCCACAAATGTGGGTTAGCAAGGGAGAAGCGAAGGCGAATAATGGCTGCTAATATAAACTGAATGGAGTATACGCAAAGAATTTATGATAGCTGCCATGTGCGGCGCCTGAATGGAAGTATGGAATGAAGGGGCAAAAGGGATTTGGGGATGGGAAAATCAAGGTGACGTTTTTCACTCAAACGTTTCTTTTACCTATGGAGTTGAACACACCTAAAATTGTTTTTTTTAAATCAAAAAAATGATCACACTTCCCCATAAATACTTTTGTCTCCTCCTGAATAGTTGTTGTAGATATGCTGAAAAACATTTGCTGTTTTGAGTCCTACATCTTGATCGGAATAGCGTTCTTGGGGTAGCCAAAGTAATTGATCGTAGATTACGCCCTTGACTTGTGCGCAGATTTGACGACTCTCTCTCCAATGATCGATTTTGAGTTTTTCCGCTTTGAGGACCTGAAGCAATTGGACAGCTACTTTTTTTACTTCCTTTACTTCTTTAGAGGTCAATACTTTGTCTTTTCTGAGAATGTCAAAAATGGCTAGGCTTTCTTCACTTAGATTCTCGCGAATGGCACGATGTTCTTCTTGTGATAGTGTTTGTATGAAATGGGTAAGTTCATCAAATACTTTAATGGTGTCTTCTAGGTCTTTTCCTTTGTTGTATTGTGCTATAATTTCTTGGTATCGCTCATAAAAATCCAAGCGAAGGGGATTTTGTTGGAGCATTTGTTGGAGCTTTTGATCTATGGCTTTTTGAAGGTTATAAACGGTAGTATTCTTGCGGGGAGTTTTGGCAAAAGCTTTCTTTAATTTCTCAAAGTCTAATGTGGATAAATCAACGTAGACTTCTTCTGTATCTTGAAATTGTGATGTATCAAGGACAATATTTTCGCTTACAATATCTTGGAGTTGTCGGATGATGGTAGTTACATCTGCTGTTTTTACTTTTTGATGTATGGCATCATATATAGCCTCGATTGCATTGAAATCCTTTGTGTATTTCTTGGCACCCATTTCTGGAAAGAATGCCTTATATTTTCTAAAGACTCGCCTTGCCATGACGCCAAAGGTGGTTCGAGTTGTTTCATTTAAGCAAACACAATCTGCCCCGTCTTTTACCTTGGCTATTTTTTGCATCGCCTTGGCTGTTTTCAATTCTTGTAAAGAAAATCCTAGTTCCTGCAAATATTGCGTGACTTCTTCTATGGCTGATTGAAGTTCTTCTTCGATTGCTTCCAGTTTTTCCGTGGGTGCGGTGGAAGTTGTATTATCATCCGTTTTTCCTCCTGAATTGCCTGCACCTTCTCCATACACGGAGTAGGCTTCTTCTAGTTTTTTATATACATTTCCGTAATCTACGATTAAGCCATTCTCTTTTTCATCGTCGTATACGCGATTCGCTCTAGCGATCGTCTGCATAAGCGTATGCCCTTTAATTGGCTTATCCAGATATACAGTAGAGACACAGGGTGCATCAAAGCCTGTAATCCACATTGCGCATACAATGGCTAAACGGAAAGGATGATCGACATCTTTAAAGTCCTGCTCAAGATCGCGTTCCACCATTTTCTTACGATGGGTGGTAATATCTAAGCCTAATTTTTGAAATTTATCTATTTCATTTTGTTCACTACTGACCACTACACAGATTTCTGTCTCGACTGCTTTTTGATACTTCCGCTTGAGTTGTTGCGCTTCTTGAAGATCATCTGCTTTTTCAATACGTTGTTTTAAATCGTTTAAGTAGGGCTGCCAATGTTGTTGGATCAGATTGTACATTCGTACGGCAGTAGGTTTATCTAGCGCAACGTACATCGCTTTTCCTTGATAGCCTCGTTCATTAAAATGCCATACTAGGTCTTTAGCGATCGCATCGAGTCTGGGCTCGGCAGTAAGGATGGGGTAGTCTTTTTTGAAGAGATACTCTAATTTCTTTTTTTGATCGTCGTCTAAGTTTTCATTTTCAAAAACTGACGCCATTTTTTCATCTAGTTCTGGATTGTCAATGGCTAGTTTTTCTCCTCGATTAATGTATTTTAGGGGAAGTGTGGCTTCATCTTCAATGGCTCGTTTGAAATCATATACAGAAACGTATTCCCCAAAGATGTTTTTGGTCATTTCATCTTCTCCATCTATCAAAGGTGTTCCTGTAAAACCTAGATAGGAAGCATTTGGGATGGCATGATAACGCATATTTTGAGCATAGGTACCTGATTGTGTACGGTGTGCTTCATCAGAGATAACGATGATGTTCTTACGTTCTGTAATTAAGGGATATTCTTCTTCTAATTTGGGATTAATCGAAAATTTATGAATCAATGAAAAAATATAGCGATGATTTTCAGCTAGTAATTCTCGAAGGTGTTCTCGACCTGTAAGTGCTGCTCCATCTTTCGTTTTGGTCTTTTTGCCTGCTATACAATTTTTATCATTGATGACGCCAACACCTGAAAAGGTATCGTATAATTGAGCTTCTAATTCGGTACGATCAGCAATAATTAAAAAGGTATAAGCACCTCCAAGTTTACGATGAATTTTTTCACAAAGAAATACCATTGAATAGGACTTACCACTACCCTGCGTATGCCAATACACCCCTAGTTTTCCTTGAAGTTCTTCTATGTTTTGTACATTTTCAATGACTTTATTGACCCCAATATACTGGTGGTTTTTTGCCATGATCTTAACGACATCACCTCCTGATTCGTCAAAAAGAAGGAAGTTTTCAAAAATATCCATCAAGCGATGAGGCTGACAAGTACCTCTTAAAATAGTATCCAAACTAACGATTCCTTCTTCGTCTTCTTCAATTCGTTTCCAGTCTAAAAAATATTTATAAGGGCTGGTGATTGTCCCTACTTTTGCATCTGTACCATTGCTAAGAATTATAAACGCATTGGCATGGAATAAATGTGGGATGGTGTCTTTATAATCATTTAGATTATCATAGTAGGCATTTCGGATATCGGTATGGTGGGCTTTGAGTTCAAAAAACACTAAAGGAATTCCATTGACAAAGCCTACAATATCAGGGCGACGATGGTGCATTTCTCCGTGTACTTCCAATTGGCGAACTGCTAAGAAATGATTGTTTTGAGGCTGTCGAAAATCAAAGACTTTTACTCTTTTCTTGATGAGTTCTCCCTTGTCGTTTTGAAAACTAACGGGTACTCCTTTTTTGAATAATTCGTATTTTTCTTGATTGATTTTACCTAGGACTTTATCGCTATTTTTTTGTTCTATTTGCTCTATGGCATCTAAATAAGCTACATCTGGTAAATTTGGATTAAGCTGCTGGAGAACTGGTAATAGGTATTTGCGGAGTATTACTTCGTGTTTGGTATCTCGACCTAATAAGCCATTCGTTCCAAAACTTTCATTTCGCCAAGCGGTACATACTTGCCAACCTAACTCTTCTAAAACTTCTTGTGTGGCTTGTTCTATTAGGCCATCTTCTGAATATTCGTAGCTCATGTGATTAAGTGTCTGTTGTGGGATTATTATAGTTGATCCATTCTGTAAAGATAAGGTTATAAATGGACTTTTGCCATTCTACTATATTATTGTGCGTGGGAATCGAAATAATACAGCACTCTGGTGAACTGCTATCAATGGATTGATTCGTTTTGTGATAGTATTGTCCTTTTCTGATGGTCGTACTTCCTGGATAGACTAAAGCCACTTTTTGGGCATTGAAATATTCGTGATATACATACAATTGTCGTAAATCTTCAGGACTTGGGTTTTTATCTCCGATGTTTTTCCATTTGGTATCTAATACAATGGTCTTCTCATTATCGAAATGGATCACTATATCAGGTTTTATTGAAGAACTTCTTCCATTTTCTGGTTTCCAGAACAGCTTTTTAGACTGCGCCTTAACATTTGCTGTATTAAGTTTTTTACGTAGGGTAATGTACACAAATTTCTCCCATAGGGCATTCATATCAAATAGCAATGCCAATACATGATGTTGTCCTTTTGATAAGTCAGGATGGTAATTGAGCAAAAGTAATTTAGCTATTTCAAGGGCATTTTTATACGTCGCCGTTTTGCGATCGAACACTAATTTATTGAAGGTTGATGCTGTTACTTTTATGTCTGTCATTTCTGGAAAATCCAATAGGAGACTTCCAATACGACTATGCAATGCTATGTTGTTGTTAATAGTTTTGAGAAGACGAAGCGCTTTATAGAGAATTTGGTGGATTTGATGGTGGCGATCAAAAGTGGTATGTTGGGTATAAAATCGCTCCTGATGGACTAGATTCTGTTGGATGTGTTTGGAAAATTTCAAACTGCCCTTTAGTGCCAATTGATTCCCTTCTTGACTACGGTATTTTTTTATTAACCCTTTGTGTAGTAGATGTTCTAATTCTTGAATATACAACTCAAGGTAAAGGTCTAAAATAAAATTTGTTTTGACGGTAAGTGATGATAAACTTGGAGCATGAATATTGAATACGCCAACTGCATGGAGCATGGCAATGAGGATTTTTCTCCATTCATCTTTTTCGGTGTATTTATCTGCTTTGGGTAAGACTTCAATGGTAAGTTTTCCTACTTGTAGTACTCCAACATATTCTTTAAATCGAATGCCTTTATGGATCAAATCATAGTATAACACCCCTTTATCTCCATAGAACCCTTGAAGTGCATAGAGTTGATCTTCTGTCAATATTTGCTCACCTTTATGTGTCCATAAAGCTTGATGTTCGTAAACTGTGATATGATTGGGTTTACCCTTCATTTGGACTATTATTATTCAATAATACTTCAATTGCTTTTGAAATATTAAAATCCTCTTTGAAAATATCTGCTATGGTATAAATGACCTTTTCGGAATAAGCATCTGCATCGTAATGTTGCACTTTTGCAAAGACGCCATTGGTGTTGGGGTTTGCTTTTCCGCTACAAAATTCTTCTCCTAAAACGAGGGCTATTTTACCATAATCGCCATAGAAATATTCTTGGAGTAAGGGGATTATTTTTTCTGCAAAGACTACTTTTAAGTCTTGCTCGTTTTCAACGGTTAAGAAATAAGAATGACCAATGAGGTGGTCTCGGTCTAGTAGTATTTCGATGCGTTTATTGATGGTTTCTAATACCGTTTTACAGAGTTCCCTAATTGATTGATTGGTTTCAGTTGTATTTTCTAAAATTACTTTAGGATCGGGTTGCATTTCTTCAAATCGGAAACGGCGACGAAGGGCTGTATCGAGTGCTTCGACACTTCTATCGGCGGTATTCATCGTGCCGATGATGTATAGATTATTGGGTACGCCAAAACTGTCTTTGCTATATGGTAGTGTCACATCTAAGGCTTCCTTTTCTCCTAGTCGTTTGTCTTTCTCTATGAGGGTGATAAGCTCACCAAAGATAGCAGATACATTGCCTCGGTTGATTTCGTCGATGATGAGGACGTAGGCTTGGTCGCTTGGAGTTTGGTAATCTTTTCTTCTTAACTCCTTTATAATTGAAAGTTTGTCTTCGAAAGAATAAACTTGTTCTGTAATTTGAGTCGTAGTAGTATTAGGTTCTAATTGGCGAATAGCATTAAGCACTGCCCAATATGCAGTAGCATTACTACCACCTATAATCTTTCTAAAAGCTGCATTGACATTGCTTATATTATTGATATCTTCAAATGCTGCATTGATTTTTGATAAGCGTCCCTTAGATACAGTATAATCTCTTTTACCACCAATATGTTCTGTAATAATATTTCCTTGTGCGGATAAACTCTTAATTAAAATAACTCCATCCGTTCTTGTTTTAAGTTTTAAAGGCTCGCCTTTGGTTAAGGCTTCACTTATCTGTTCAATATATTGGTCATATAAACTTGAAAAATCAATAGCCTTTTCAGTAATTTCACTTTTGCTATTTTGTACTTTGGAAAAAGCAGCTTCTACACATAATTGTCTAAAAATACCCGGTTCGATTTTGTAGATGACTGGCTCGCCTTCATTGTCTGGTTCTTGCGGCTTGATCCCTTCGACAAAATCCTCATAAGTCATGCTTTGATGAAAGGTAGTAAAAACTACTAGTCCTTTTTCTTTTAACAATTCAAATTGCTCATTAATGATTGTTCTTTCTTGGTCTAAATCAAAATCGGGGTCTATAATAGCTATGGCTTTGTTGATGGTATGGTAAGTTTTTCCTGTACCTGGAGGGCCATAGAGGATTTGGTTGAGGGGATAAAAATTATTAGATGTATTCATGCTTATTTTTGTTTCTCTTTTTATTTCTTCTTTTTCATTTAGGAAAAACTCAATATTGAAATAATCTCTAAAAATTAGCTCATTCGCATCTTGTAATTCATTAGCTGGAATTTCTATAAATGTTGAAGAATTATTTGGTGTCCACCATTTACTTTTTTTCTTGTAGGGTTTTGACTGTTTAGAGCGTTCTATTATTTCAAATGAGCGTTCCACCCATCCTTCTTCTCCCCAATCCTTCATATTAGTTAATGTCGAATCAGATGTAAATCTACCAATCAATTTTATCTCTTTATTGCCATGTGTTAAATAAAAATAATCTCCTACTTTTGCTTCATGCGTAAACGTTTCTCCTTGTGGTATTGCAGTCCTTCCTTTTGGTTTAGTGTCTTTATGAATAATTACAATTTTGTCTTTTATGGCTTGCTTTACTTCTTCGTCAGAAAATTCTTTCTCTCCCATTGAAACCTTATATAATTTAGCACCATTGAGGTTAATTCTTTTTGTGAGATTCTCATTTTTTGTTTGTCCCAACTTTTCATCCAGCGACCTATATAGAATATCTTGTGCTAATAGTTTCAAATTATTATCTTGAAAAGCTATAGGTGCAATTAAGCCTTTTACGATAGTAAGCAACTCCGTATCTTTTTTTAGATGATTTTCGATAAAATCGTCAAGTAATGCTAGATAATGAATATACTTTTGATTTTTCTTTTTGGATTTTATCCCAAGCAAATCACAGTATTTTTTGTAAAATGAATTTTTATAAAAAGCATATTTCTCTGGATTATAGTAGGTTAGAAACGTAGCCATCGTCCTTTCATCATGATGATGCCCTAACTTTTCATCCGATTGAATCTCTCGGTATATCTTATTGACCATATCAGGAAACATGGATATCCGATTTTCCAAAGGCTCGTTTTCATCGAAAAGAAACTGAAAGCATTTCTGATATTCTTTTGTTCTATCCTTTGAAATGTGTTTTATAACTGCTAATCCAACAGGATAAATAAGATTACCAAAATTAACTGCTTTTATTTCTTCAAAGAAATCGGCTGCTGCTGGATTCGGACGCCCTCTAAATTCTGCAAGTAATTGCCACTTATATAGCTCTCCTTCAAGTCCATATTCTCTTAGGTATTCTTTGTATTCTTTGATTATAGTTTGTTGTGCTTTTGATTCCATTTATTTGTATTTATTCGTTTGTTATTTCTAACATCCCGTTTTCTGGGATATGAATACTTTCCACATCTATCAAACCCATCATCAATCTAGGAAGTAAAATATCACGCGCTTCTTTGAGGAGACGGTTTTGGGTTTGGAGTATTAAAGATTTTTGATACAACGGACTCACAAAGTCTGTAAATTCATTAATTAAAGAAGATGTTGGCTTTAAAAAAGGTAGAAACTTAAAAGTATCTACAACTATTGTATCAAAAACACCTCCACTAGCAACACTCTTAAACGAGTAAACTATATTTTTGATTGATTCAAATAGAAAATACTGATTAATTTCTTTTTTTCCTCTTAAGGCATAGCATGATTGATTCATTGCCATAGATTCAGATGCCAAATTTATTTTGCCCACAGTTCCACGCGCAGTAATAAAAACAGTATTTTTAGGATATAATTTAGAATTACATTTAGAAAGCCCTAAAGTTGTAATTCTTTTCATAGTTCCATTTGTGTAACTACTATTCGATACATCTTTAGGTGTAAAGAATTGAATTTCTCCATTCCAATATTGATTCTCTGTTGTTTTAGGAGTGCCTCCACTCATTACATCCATAATATCATAACATTTCACCTTCTCCCACCCCTTCGGCAAGCCTATTTCCTCATCCCACTCAGCCGTCTCATGCCCAGGGAAGCGCATTCGTACAAACCACTCTTCGTAGGTCTGCTGGGCGAGCTCTTCGAGGAGTTGGATACGGCGGAGGTTATTTTCGATCAAGTCGTCGTAGGCAGAAAGGATGGAGGCGATTTTGCGTTGGTTTTTTATCTTAGGAAACTTATATCTAAAACTTTTTATTCCTCCAATTGGAATACGCATTTGATTCGCAGCTCCTTTACCTCTTTGTTGAATATAATGTTGAAATATCTGAGTTTTACATAAGTAGGCAAAATATCTTTGGTCTAAGACTTTATCATTTTTAGTCCGTAAACAAACAGCATTTTGGTTTAATAAGTAACCAACTATTTTTTGGGGAATGCAAACACATCTACCTGCTGATGAATTAACCAAGTTAGGATGAGAACCTACAGTTGCGACTACGACGTCATGTAGCTTTAATTCATGTTTCTTATATTTTGTAATATATTTGGCATCGAGAAAACTAACATCTTCTAAATCAAAGCTATCTTGCTGAAAATTAGAAACCTTTAAAACTGGATAGCATTCATTAGAATATTCGTTTGCAGTCCAACTTCCTCCATTTATAAAATCACACACTTCATCTAATCTATATCCCTCTCTCATAATTCAACGGCTTGTATTTGGTTCATCAATAGATTGGCTTCTTGGTGGAGTTGGGCGAGTTCTTGGTGTATCTCGCTCATCCGTCCTTGATAGTCGAAGTCTAGATCAATATCAAGGGCTACGCCTACATATCGCCCTGGGGTAAGGCTATAGTCTTGTTCTCGAATCTCCTCCAAGTCGGTTATTTTACACAGTCCCTCTATATCTCGATACTGCCCTTCTGGGAAATAGTCAAGAAGTTGCTGCCAATCAGTGATGGCTTGCTGGCTAGCTTTGAGCTCTTCTGTAGTGTTTTTTGTATAGTTTTTTAGTGGTTTGGAGAGGGTATTAATTTTACTTTTATAGGGCGCCAATAATTTAGTAATTTCGGTTTTCTTTAATTTTTGGGCTTTGGCCGTTGCTTCTGTATCTGCTAGTTCTTGACGTATTTGCTCTAGTGCCTTAGAGAGTTGCAAGAAGGGATTCGCTAATTGTTGGTTTACGCCATCCGCATTTTCAATGGCAATTGTCGGAAATTCAACAAGTGTATCCAATTTTATAGTTGACCAATTTTTTTCTTTTAAGATGTTTTGGATTTCCTGATGTGTTTCTTGATAAAGGCCGTATAGTTTTGAAAGTATGGCTTGTGTATTGGCTTGGTGTTGTGCCAAAGCATTGGACATTGCGTTATCTTCCTGACGATATAAACTGATAATAGTACGGAGATTGGTCAATTGCCCAGGAGAAAAATCATTGATGGTAGAATTGACCACTCGATAGGTATTTCGAGCATCGAGCATGAGTACCTTATCCGTATTCTGGGCGTTTTTGTTTTTATCATAAAACCAAACATGGCAAGGCAAAGAACGCGTATAAAAGAAGTTGTTGGCAATCGAAACGATACAATCGACATGCCCCGTTTCGACGACTTGCTCGCGGATACGCTTTTCGCTGTGCCCTGCATCAGTAGCCGAAGAAGCCATGACAAAGCCTGCGCGTCCAGTATCGTTGAGGTAACTATAAAAATATTGCGCCCAGAGGTAATTGCCATTGGGACAAGTGCCTTTACCTGTCATGGGAATACCAAAAGGCAAGCGGGGGTCTTTTTTGACAAATTCTTTGGAGATGTCAATTTTATCGACATTGAAAGGTGGATTGGCCATGACAAAGTCGCATTTCCCCAGAAGTTCGTGCGGATCGCTATAGAAACTATTGCTTTCGATGATTTTACCATCAATACCATGTATGGCAAGGTTCATTTTAGCCAGACGAGTATTGTTGCTTTTAAGTTCCGTTCCTCGAACAGAGATGGCCGCATTGACCGATTGATTGCTTTGATCTTTGACAAAATGAGCCGTTTGTACAAACATTCCCCCTGAGCCGCAAGCAGGATCATGGATCAAACCTCGATTGGGTTGGATAAACTGAACGATGAGGTTGACCAAAGAGGGCGGTGTAAAGAACTCTCCCCCTTCCTGTGCACCTGCCCCACTCATAGAAAATTTCATCAAGAAAAACTCATAGATGCGTCCGAAGACATCGCCTTCGGCTTGGCGTACGGCATCGCTATTGAATACCCGTACCAGAGAACGAAGTAAATCACTGTTGAATTCTTGGTAGTTTTTGGGGAGAATGCCTTGTAAGTCGGCATACTCACTTTCAATAAGTCGCATGGCGGTATTGAGGGCATCAGCAATATCTTCGTCTTCGGGGAGTTCGGCGAGGTAATCGTATTTAGCTTTATCGGGTAGTAGAATTACTCCTGCGGCTTCGTAGTCGTTTTTGGTAGCGATTCTTTTTTGTTGCGTCCGTGGATTAATGGGAAGGTTTTCTTCGATTTCGATTTTGGCGCGTTCGTAACGATTTTGTGCAAAGCGCAGGAATACCAATCCTAGAATAGGATCTTTGTATTCGGCTGCTGTGAGTTTGGAATTGCCGCGAAGTTCGTCAGCAGCATCCCAGAGTTCTTTTTCGAGTTGACGGATATTCTCTTGTGTCATGGATCGAGTTGCGTGTTTGTTATGTGGCGCTAAAGGTACGGGAAAAAGTTGGGTTGGAGAGGGGAGCTAAACCTCTATTTTCTCCAGTGTACCTGTCAGTAAAAAATAAATGATCTCGAATAATTGTGTACAATCTTTTAAAGTAATATCAGGGTTGTCTTTTTCTGTATTTACGAAAAAGGTACTTCCTTTTTCTTCGTTACCATGGGTCAAATATAGTTTATTTCGTTTGTCTTTTAATTGTACTAAATTATTCACTAGGGTTTGGGTAGTATATCGACTAGCTGTATTATCTGTAATTGTACCTTTGTTAAACGTTAATATTAGAAATCCAATTTGCTCTCCGATACTATCCGTAAATCGATTGATATTAACAGGATTTACATTTAAGATATAAGGAGTTGTTATACTATAATCTACTTTTAATAAGGATTCGAATTTGTTAGCACCCGATTTTTTCCTTTGTAGATAACGTTCTAGATCATCTGATATAGAAACACTCAATTTGTTTGTTAGATATTCCTCTATTTTTATGTTGAAAAATTCCTTTCCATTATTATTCGTCCAAGTTTCGGATTTATCATAATAAATATATTGGATATCATTTAAGCAACTCCATAGGGTCATGAAAGCTAGTTTAAAATCCGAATAGTGAAAATTTGAATTATAGCTTGTATCTTCAAAACTCCTTTTGAGAAGACCAAAAAACATATACAATCGTTCTTTAATTCGTTTTTCTACTTTTGTATGTTCCTGCGTTTGGGGTTCATCAGCATCATTTATAGCAATTTGCCTTTCTTCAATTAGCATCTCTTGTTCAACAATAGTGATAAATTGCCAAAACGGCTGCAATCTTTTGTATTTCTGCTTTGATTTGCTTAGTAAATTTAAGTTGCGGAAAAGGGATTCACCTTTTCAAAAATAAAAGCGAGTAAAAACAAGATAATTTTAAGTAAAAATCCTTGCGGGGTGACCGCATGAATACGCTTAGGAAAAAAGTTAGTAATCTCGCTAAAAGTTGTTTCAATTCGTTTACGATACTGCTTTTTTAGAAATCGTTGAGCTGGTGTATCAGGTCGTTTAGAATTAGATTTTCGGTCTACTTGTAGAAAAATCTTATCAAATTCGGCATATAAATCTTCCAGTTCATAATCTGTGTAAGCACTATCTGCATATAATTCGCTGTTTTGAGGAAGCTGAAAATTCATAGCTTGAAAAGCTGTCACATCATGGAATGAACCTGCTGAAATAAAGTAGTCAACAGGTATTCCATCAGAAGTTGTAATTACTTGAACCTTAAAGCCATAGAAGTATTCTTTCTTCGAGGCATTAAACCCTCGATAAGCTTCGCCTTGTAATAATTTGCATCTCGAAATACGGATGTTTTTACAAACTGCTATGGGAAAAGAATCAATTAGATAGCGACTCTCAGTATTTAGTTCTTTAAGTGTTCGCCCAAGTGCAATAAAGATGAACTCAAGGATTTGACTAAGTCGATGCAAATGTCTATTAAAGTTAGACTTATTCAATTTAGCCATACCATGGTGTTGACACATATACATTCGAGCACTAACGAAGTTTCCATGAAAATAGCGACTGGCTAAAAGCACGGTAGTCAAAATTTCAGCATTACTGATTTTTCGGCGACTATCCTCTTTTGGACAGCTAATTTTTAAATAATCATCTAAAAAACAATAAATTGCGATGGTATAGTCTATCATTGGGAGGACATTTTTGATTAGTGGTTTAACCAAATTTATCCTTTTTTTGATAGATTATGCTTTTCCGCAACTTAAGTTAGTAATTTTAAAAATGATTGAAAGTTTTCATTCCCAAGGGCTTCATCTGGGTATAATGTAGGACTTTCTTTTATAAAATAACCATCAGCTCCTTCGTCAAACAATTGACTCATATTCCATGCTTTATTAGAAGCCGTAAAGATAATAACAGGGAGGAATGGAAATTTTGCTTTTATCGTATTCAATATACGACCGCCCGTAAAATCTTCAATATTGGTATAGTTTTTCACTGGTAAATCATCTTCCGGTATAAGTCTTAAATCCAATAAAATTAATTGTGGTGCTTCTGTATTGATTATTTCAACTATTTCTTGTACGCATTGTTCTTCTTTTTGAGCAAAATTAATTACCGATTCATAGCATCTTAATTCAAGATTTACTTTTGTTTCTAAGATTCTTTTAAGTACCATAGCCCAACCTTTTTCATAATTATCATCTATATATAATACTTTGCCTTCTAGTCGGATTGGATTTGTGTTTTCACCTTGATTGACATTATTAGGTATTAAACCATGCTTTTGAATTAAGTACTGGAAGTAGATTAAATTAAGACTGGGTTGTAGTTGTTTCAGGGGCTCCAGTAAATCATAATACCCTGCTGTATAAGCTAGCTTATATGCACCCCATTCATTGGTAAGTTGATGAGAACCTCTAGGTGGGTTAAAAATTTTAATAGCTGCTAGGGGATTAGTGTTATCTTTAGTTGAATCGTGCTGAATGAAATAATCTTCAATCTCTTCATTTACCTTATTGTATGATTGAACATCAATAAAACGGAAGCTATTACAAGGCAATATCAATTTATTGACCCCAAACTCTGGATTATTACATTTTAAAGCTATTTCATTATACGAATGATCAGAAGCCCAAAGAATTGGCAATTCTCTATTTAGTTTTAAAAGTATTATCATAAAAATAGCATGTTTCCAATCACAGTCTTCTGAGATTAGAATTCCTTCAGCTTGGTCTAGACTAATCTTATTTTTTAATAAAAAATCTTGAATACTTAACTCTTGAGATGATTCACTTAGAAATTCATCTGTTTTATATGTTAAATCAATGATGTTTAGCGCATTTGAAAAGCTGTAGCTAGTATTAGTATCATCATTTTCAGGATAAACATGTATGATTGTCATAGGATTTTATTTTAGCATTCGGTTTAAATAATTCGTTAGCTGACGGTAAGTATTAACTTGAGGGAAGTTTTCTGTTTTATTCAATCCGATCATCGATTTTAATTGATCTATTTCTATCGTAGGTAATTCGGCTATATTAGGATATTTTTTTCTAAGATTTTTTATTAAAGCTCTCATATCAATTGAATGATTACTATTATCGGAATTGCTATTAGAAGTTGTTAGAATTGTTTTATTAGGATTAAATACTTGAAACTCATACTTGAAATTTTCGGAAATTTGTTTTAGATATTCTTCTAGCTTATTATATAGTTGGTAGTCACTTATAATTAAATTCCCATCTGCCCTTTTATCAAAGGAAGCTTCTCCACTAAAACTAATATAGGGTGTTTGATTTTTTACCAATTTTTGTCTTATGTCATCATATTCAGGATGTGACATATGAATTAGAACCACATTGAAATTATTCGTATTGTAGTCTGATTTTTTGCCCGATGTATAGGATATTATTTGTTGATATAAAGGCTTGTTTTTTAAAATAGCTTTCAGTTTATTAATTCGTTTACCATTATCTCCATCATCAATTAATAGAATTCGAATCGGTTTATAAAATATAAGTTCAAATGTAAATCCTTCGGGTGTATAGTTTTCTGAAACTGATGGCTCTTTATTAGTATTTGATGATAATAAAGGAACTCGTATACTATTATTTGCAAATATTGCTCGAATGTTGAAATCACAGTACCCCTCTAATAAATTGGAAATTTGTTTTATTCCACCTAGTTCATTTAAAAACTCATGGGCTGTTCTGTTTTTAAGATGAATACCTAGATTGATAATTCTTAATACCACTTTATTATTCCAAGGAGTAGCAATTACTTTTACTGCCCCAATGTTTGAGTATTGACCACAACTTTCGAAAATATATTCAATTGCCTTTTCAATGTTTTTAGTTGATGTTAAAATATTTTTGAAAATTTCATCTAAATCTTTTTGAAGATCTAAGTACCAGATTTTTTTCCACAAACTGGGATCTTTTATGAATTGATATCTAATGACTTCTGATAGTTTCATTTCACCAGGATCGGGACCAAATCGATAGGTTTTTTTAAATCCCTCAACTAGTGCTTTTTCATTTCTTATGAACTCTAAAGAAGAAATATCTGAATCTATATATTTCGCTTCTATGATATTTAAAAAAGCTTTGACACTACCATGAATTTCTACAGGTAAGAAATCAGGAAATCGACTTTCACTTTTACCTATTTTTTTGAATTCTAGATTTGATAATCTAAAAATATCTTTGATAGCAGTATCCGTTCCATGAAGGAATTGACCAAATGGATGTTCTGTTCCTCTAAATAATTGAAGGAAATAGACTAAATATTGAGGTTTTTGCAAATCCTCATACCTATCAGTACTTTTGGGCTTTATCGTTTCATTAAGAATAGGATATATACCATCAATTGGGTTCTTCTGATGTTCTATATTGTTCTTAGTGAAAAATCTATTCCTAGTATTTTCTCTTTTTTTATTGAATATTTTTTCTGCATTTTTGAATTCTGATTCTAAAGAAAGTAAAGTGCCATTATTGACCAATAAAATTTTCATAGCTACCAATAAGTGTGCTGTTTTCTTTGAATCTGGATCCAACATCAATTCTGAAATAATCTCTGACAGATCAGCTTTTATTTTACTTAGTTCTTTTTCCGTCAAAGATGTACCATTAATGGCATTATGGTATTTTAATTCTAGGGTTCTGAATGATTTAGCATTTTTACCGACAACCATTTTCAAAAAACTTAGTTTTCCCTCTATTATTCTTTCTATTTTAGGGGTATTTCCACCATACCGATGCTTTTTCCTATAATATTTTTCTAACCATAGTTGGGCACTTCCACTTCCTTTATCTCTATGAAATATTTTAATCAAATAACGTAAATCCTTTTTGAATTGACGAGTGACATTCACCTTTTTATTGACTACTAAACCTGTAACTGTCTGTCTATTATTTTGATCTCTTTTCCATACTTTATCTTCATTAATTTGAAAACCTTCCCCTACTATTATGTTAGATAAATTTTGTTCAAATAGATCATCAAATATATCCTTTTGGCTTGAAAAAGAAATATCATCGGCGAATCGAGTATACATTGCACGTTGGCTATGTGCAAATTTGAATAACTTAAAATCTAAATTTCTGCAAATTAGATTACTTATAACAGGTGATGTGGGGGCACCTTGAGGAAGTATATTTTCATGGGTACATAAAGTAGCAAGATAGCTTGCCATTTCTTCAGAAAACTTAAATGGATGACCTTTAAAAACTCCTTTTACTCTGCCAAAATGGATAGAAGGGAAAAAATCTTTCAGATCAATATTATATACAAACTTTCTCCCTACATGTTTACTTGCATTAGAAACAATACTTCTTTCTTTTACAAATCCATGGACAGAATATTTCGCTCTGAAGCATTCTTGAAGACAATAATTCAATACTTTTTGAACAAGTTTTAACTTATTCATAGGTGCATGAATAGTTCGCGTATGCCCTTCTCTTTTTTTGGCTATCTCATAAGATCTATATTTTTTCGTTCGTGTAAATAGGAAAAAAGAAATATGCTTTAGTTCAATAGGGCTACTACCAATTTTATTATGTGCATAGTATATATCACATAATTGAACAATATCTTTCCAATCATTAAGATTAAAAAAAAGCGTCACTATTTTTTCCTTAAATTCCATATGTTTTAAAAAATAAAAAGAGAGTGATTACATAATAATATTCCTCTTTGAATGACCGACTATAAGCATTCAATCGACTTGATTAATAGTCAATCAATTTTAAAGCTAAGTACACCAACTGAATATATTAACATCTATAATATCATTTGTTACATTAGGCGTACTTTCTAAATATGTAATAATATACTAAAGGAATCAACTGTTTTTAATGGAGGGAAAATTCCACAGGATTTCCAGCTTTTTCCACATGGAAACGTCTCCATGCATTATCAATACTATTTGTAATCACTCCTTATCTTTATAAGTAGTTCATTAGCGGAAAATGGAAAAGAAAAAAGGTTTACAATATTGATTGTAAATACAAAAGTTTCGTTACAAGAACTTATGTTTTCTCAAGGTAGGTTTAGCAATGTAACAATAATTTTTTGTTGACACTGTCTTCAAGATATGGGAATTGAAAGGAAAAAGCAAGAGGGGTGTTACAAAACAGCCTTTGGGAATCCAAAGGCTGTTAATATAATTTAAAAAAAGTTATACGAGACGTATTATTTTACAATGATAAATCTTTTTGAACTTATTTGTTTTCCGTTTAGAATTGAGATTATATAACATCCATTTGGAATATCGCTCACATCTATCTTTTCGTCAAAATGATTAACATTTACCTCTTTTTGTAAGGTTTTAACAATTATTCCATGGGAATTATAAATCACTATTGGTAAAATTTCACCATCTAAATCGTGTAATCCTAATACAAGATTTAAATCATTAGAAACAGGATTGGGATATACTTCAAAATTAATATTACCACTCTGATTCAAAAATAAATCTGAGTTATAAACCTCCTTATTATTTAATTCTTGATTACTAATCTTCTTCTCTTTAACTAGATGATGTTGATAAATAGAATTACCTTCATTAATAGTTAAACTGTTCGTTGAGTCATTATTCTCTGAAAAATTGGCACTCCCCTTTTTATAAGCCAAATTGGTACAGCTCGTATTTGTACTACAATGATATTCAGTCACTAAAACACGTATATAGCCTGTAAAACTAGATGTCCATGTAATTTTTGATTGTAAACCACAAAAATCATCATTAAAACTAAGAGTTGTTCCATTATTATTCTTTAACGTTAATTCTGTATCGTAACTAGCACTAGCACCATGTTCACTACAAGTTGAAAAAGAGTACGTCTGTCCATTCGTTACATAAAATTTCGCATATTCACCTGCATATAAACAATTTGCATATTGCCATGTGTTAGAGGGATATAATGTATTAGTAGGATACTGAGAACCACCATTACATCCTGTAGCTCCACTATTGCCTGAACCTCCCCCA
Source organism: Saprospiraceae bacterium (assembly GCA_020627825.1). GTDB lineage: Bacteria > Bacteroidota > Bacteroidia > Chitinophagales > Saprospiraceae > JAHDFB01. The sequence goes on along the minus strand of JAHDGD010000017.1, from coordinate 23,484 downwards.
TTTGAACCCGTAGTAGTAAAGTTCAATTCTGAAGAAATATTCCATCCTTGACTGCTACAAAACACAGCCACCTGGTATACATATTGTGTACCTGAACTTAAATTGTTTATGTTAATGGTTTGATTCCCCCAATACCAGCCATTCCATGTGTTTGTCCCAGATTCTTTATAACGATAAGCATAGCTCTCAGCTCCACTACTAACTCCATTAATTGTTAAAGTCACCGAAGTGTTAGAGGGTGTGGCAGTTACGCTTGAAAAATTATTACAGAGAGTATTTGATCCGCCACTTGAACCCGTAGTAGTAAAGTTCAATTCTGAAGAAATATTCCATCCCTGACTGCTACAAAACACAGCCACCTGGTATATATATTGTGTACCTGAACTTAAATTGCTTATGTTAATGGTTTGACTCCCCCAATACCAGCCATTCCATGTGTTTGTCCCAGATTCTTTATAACGATAAGCATAGCTCTCAGCTCCACTACTAACTCCATTAATTGTCAAGGTCGCTGAAGTATTCGAAGGTGTGGCAGTTACGCTTGAAAAATTATTACAAGAAGTGTTTGATCCGCCACTTGAGCCCGTAGTAAAAGATTTTACTTGGCTATAATACGAATTAGTACTTGAATTTGCTACTCGCACTGTCCAAAAATAGGTTGTATTTGGTTCTAAAGTTATACTTGCTTGTGATGAGTTGCCCGTAGTTTGATTAACCACAACTGAATTCGTGGTGCCATTTCCACTATAGAATCCATTCTCAGCGGAAAACCCACTAGAAGATCCTTTCTTTACTTGTACACGATAATTTGTTGCTCCTGATACATTATTCCAATTTAGTATTAAATTGACGGGCACATTGTTTGCATTATGTAACGGTGAAGTAATATCGGGTTGTGGGATGACAGTTTGAACGCCTAAATAGGATGTTGGATTCCAATAGCCCCAATTTAATGGGTTACCTGGTGTATATCCCCAATATGTACCATTTCCAGAGGGATTATGAGAAACATTTCCATTTTTTACCTCAAAATGTAAATGAACTCCCCAATGATTTGGATTGCCGTAGCCACTTCCTCCCATTGTGCCTATAGTTTGTCCTTTATTAACAACTGTTCCAACGCTAATTCCAGAAGCAATAGAAGCCAAATGAGAATAACTCGAATACTTAATTCCTCCATTGCTCATACGATGCTGAACAATAATGTAAGATCCCATACCATGGTCATTAGAATTCATAGTTTCTACTTTGGAAACTTTCCCATCAGCTGTTGCCTTAATATTCAATCCATTATTAGATCCATAATCAAGAGCAGTATGTTGAAAACTAGGATTTGAATGAGCACATTGGGACTGAAAAGGACAGGAGATTTGTGCATTGCCATCTACAGGATCACCAAAGGTTTGTTGCCCATAATTAATTTGGCTCAATAAAACTGTCAGCACTAAGGTTAACATTCTGAGCATAGGACTTGGTCGGTTTATAAACCGAATTTGATTTTTTTTCATCTTATTTGATTTAGTAATTTAATAAATTATAGATCGACAGCTAACCAAATCCGATAAATTATATACCTTGTAAGATCTGGCAACTGTCAGTGGCTACTGATGCCGTATCTTCTTGCTGGAGGAAGGCATCAGTATTTTAAGGCGGAGGACGAATTTGCTTTTTCATTATTAGTTTTTTCTAGGTTAATACTTAGTGACTAATTGTTCTAAGGAAAAGTGTAAATGTTGATAACTATCTGCTACAAAATATTTGGGATTTACGACTTTATCTGTGTAAGCAGTATTAATTACTTGATCGATATCAAATCTAATTTTCTCGGCTGAAATAGCATACACTGTTTCCTCTGAAGAACTTAAAATAGCACCTCCATAGGCTTTAGTCTTGCCATTTTCTTTTATTAATCCTGCTTCCCAAGTAAACCATCCAAATCTTCCAAATTCTTGTATGGCTTTTTCTTTAATGGCTGAGCCATTAGGCAATTGGTTTAATATTGTGTAACATTTTTCTGCTGATAGCTGTAAAAAGTTCGAAAATTCTTTATCATAGAACATTGGTAAATGCCCCATAATATCATGAAACAGGTCCGGTTCTCCAATGAACGATAAAGAATGCCACGGTCTGAGTAAAGTTGCTGATGGAAAAATTTTCTTACTTAAGAGTCTGTAAAAATCTTCTACAGGGAGTAAGCCATTGACAACTACGATCTGCCATCCAGTTTTTTGTAACAGATCGATGTTTAGGGTTTCTAAATCTGGAAGATTATCACCTAATCCAATGTAATCTTTGCCTGATAAATAAGATTCACATGCAAAACTGTTTTGAACTGGTTCAACATTTTGGTTTAGAGTTTTCCACTTAGATTTATCATCATTAGTGTAATCCTTTTCAAAATTGTAGTGCCCCAATAAATCGTTGGGATCAAAATCTTTAATGATACTCATGATTTAATTTTTTGTGCCGAAATAGGTTTCGACAAGTTTTGAAAAAGGGCATGTCATAAGTACTCTCAATCATCTATTTAAAATCAATTCCTAAAGTATTAATCATTAATTTATAAATTGATTACTTTTGAGTAGCAAATACTTTTGTTTTGCAATTAAAGGTACAGCGTAGAAGGTTTCTGAGGCCATTTACTACGTTGTACCCTAATAGTATTTCTGACAGCCATAATAAAAAATTGAACATTTATTTGACAAATGAACCAGACCTTCGTATAATGGAGCTTTTAACCTATCCTAGTCTGCCTTATTCTGTTATCCAGCGACAGGAAATCGCACAACTTATTTCAGTCAGTTGCCTACATCACTGCTTATTAAAGTCAGCAGCTCGACTAAATTTTACTTTTAAATAAAGACTCCTTCTTTTTTCGGAAGGTTAAAGTGGTAAGTCAGAAAAGAAAAGTTAAAATGGAGTTAAACTTTAGATTTGCTTATTTAGAAAGGCAATTTAAAATACTACTTCGTAGTTATTTATGAAACTCTAATTATAAAAATAAGCTTAAAAATAAAGTCGGTTTCCAACTGACCACTTAGAGGGGTTCTTTAACCCCGATATTTCAAAAGAATGGGAGCATCAAAGAATTAGGATCTCGGCGATGCTCACTTTCTATTTGATGATATAAATATAGTTTAGATGCTGGTCGAATAGAATTTTCTGCTTTCAAACTAGCATCATATTATCATTTTATTTTATTGAAGCCTTTCTAATTTATTGTCTCATTTTTATTGAAGACCTTATAGCTTTTGTATTCTTTTATATTTCAACAATTTTGAAGTTTAATTGAAGTTTAATTGAATTGTTGAAATTCAATTTATAAGCTTTTTTTCATTTCTTTGTGGCAACTTTTTTACTATCAAAATTTCAGATACTTATGAATCAACCAGGACTTGATGATATAATAGAGGGGTTAAAGAAAAGAATGCGAGACATTAATTCATCTAAACTTCTGAACTTAGAAAGAATAGTTGAAGAAGTTGAGAATGCTAAGAGAATTTATAATATTACTTCTCTACAAAATCTTTGGAAAGACCCTACTACAATTTCTAAATTTGTAAGTTTCAAAGGAAATTATAAGGCTGGCATTAAACCTAACAATTACTCTGATGTCTTTGCTATTATGGATTATTTAGAGGATGTTCTCGATAATGAGAGGAAAAAACTAAAAAGAAAATCAGATTACCGAATAAATGTCAATAGACAAATTAGCAATCTTTATATTAAAAAATTAAAGGAAGCCCTATCTGATAGATATAATAGCCAAAGAGATGATAATATGATTGATTATATTTCAAATAGGAAATGTCTACATAGAAACGATGTAGATGAATTTGTTAATAGCTTTCCATCCTATTTATCTTCTTTTATTTCGAATAGATTTAGTTCCTCACAAATCAGCGACTTTGTACAGTGCTCTGATTTCAGAACTTATTCTAAAAAATCCCTAAAAACTAAAAAAGAAAGAAACTATCCATCAATCGAATCTTTTAAGGGTTTACTTTTAGGGCATTCTCTTAGTCCTCTACCAGATAGTATATCCTTGTTAATGGAGCTTGGAAAATATAAAAGAATTGAGAGTTTCTATTCTTTACCTGCCACAATTATTTGTGCTGCACCAGAATGGTCTATTTATAATGAAATAGTTTCACTTTTAGAGGATGTTGGTTTTTCAAAATTGGATATTGAAAGGGGATTTGATAAAAATATTAAATATAGAAAAAAAATATATTCATTTTTGGGTTTTCAAAAAAACAAGAGTTTAGAGTTTTTGACAATAAATTCAGTTACAGAATCAAAATCTATTGATGATTTTGATTCCTATATCAAAAAATACATATTCCTAGCTGAAGAGATATTTAAGTTTGCAGAAAAGATTAATCAATCTGATAATTTCATCTATGTATTAAATGAATTTTCCAATAATGATGATAATGAGTATAAAGATCAACTCCCTGACTCCTTAAAGTTCTTAGAATTTCAAGATTATAGTAGTGTAATTGATGTGATAAAAGAAGTTTATGAAAGCTTTGGAAATATTAATAAACATACTTTTTATTATGTTTTTCTACAGAGATTAGCTCAACAAGATTATTCAAATTATATAAAAATTGGTAATAGAAGTGAGGTATATTTTGATTATCCTTATTCTAAACTAGATCTAATTGAAGGATATAGAGATCACAAATTATTTTCTTTTTATTATCAGCATTACAATATGCCAATTCCAAATGAAAGTTTCGGATCAATTCCTTATTACAATCCTAACAAAAAACTACTTTCTATCTTTGGAGAAGATATAGAACATGCATTAAGTGACTGGGTCATTAATGTATTTGATTATAAGAAAGAAAAGAAAATTCAAAATATTTCTGAAGAAATAAGCTTAAAGGATTTAGCTATTCAGCTTTGTGATTTATTATCTTTCTCAATGTATGCCTTTAATTCTGATGAAGATGATTACTATTGGGATTCTGTGGATGAAATAGCAAAAGAATTATCATTGGAATTTGCAGAAGTAATCTTAGAAAATAGAGAAAATGGAGATAAACATCTATTAGCTAACTTTGGAAAACTAGTTTTGTATTTGGAAAATGAGTCAGCTCAGCTACCTTATTACTATTATCCTTTCGCTTTTATAATTGCTATAGAAGAAGATTTCGAAGAAAATCTTGAAGCAAAAGTACGAGATTTCTATAAACAATTTATTATAAAAACATTAGAACATTTAAATAAACGAATTCCTTTTCCTTCTTGGACATTAAAAAGTAAGTAATCTATGGATTTAATAATTGGGCTAATATTTGGAATAATATTTCTTTCGTTTGCTTTTTTTACAAGAGGAGTAAAAAGCTTTTCAAACTTTTCGATTGGAGATAAAAACATACCTTTTTTCCTTTTGTTTGCCAGTGTTAGTGCTACTTTTATTGGTCCTGGATATAGTTTGGGATTTATTAGAGAAGGATACGAATCGGGTATGATTTTTTTCTTATTCGCTGGTGCATATGGCTTGCAAACAATACTTGTAGGTATCTTTTTAGCACCTGAGCTCCAAAAAATGCAAAACACATTTTCAATAGGAGAAGTTGTTGGAAATAAACATGGAAAAATCGCTCACCTACTAACTGGATTAATCTCTTTTGGTTTATTAATAGCTTTTTCAACTGTAATGGCAAAGACTGGGGGGAATATAATTAATGAATTCGTTGGAGTTGAAGGAATTATAGGAGTTGCAATATTGACTTTTATAGTAACTATATATAGTTTTTACGGTGGCATTAATGCTACAATACTTACCGATACTTTTCAATTTATTTTATTTATTATACTTTTTCCTTTACTACTAATTTTGATAGGGGTCAATAGTGATTTTTCTTTTTCAAATTTGATGGAGAAAACGGTTGCTTTATCTACTAGTGGTTTCGAAGAAATAACTTTTATCGGAGGTTTAGGTTTATTTGTTAGCTTTGCTCTAGGAGAAACATTGGTACCTCCTTACATAAATAGAGCACTTGGGGCAAAGTCAGCAGCTATAAGCAGAAAAGCATTCATCTTTAGTGGACTGTTTTTCTTTATCTGGTTACTCTTGATGCTAATGATAGGTGTTTCGGGAACATTTGTCTTAAATGAAGCCCCATCAGACAATATAGGATTAATCTTAGGGCAAGAATATTATATATCAGGTTTATATGGAATTTTCTTCGTAGCTATGATCGGAATTATTATGTCCACTCAAGACTCGCTAATAAATTCAGGCGCTACTGTATTTACAAAAGATATATATACTGCTTTTCTAAATTTAAATAATACGAAAACTAAAGTAGAAATTAGTGATTCAAAAGCCCTTAAACTTTCTCGTCTAGCTACACTAATAATCGGAATATGTGCAACTATTTTTGCAGTTTACGTACCATCTGTGCTATCTGGTTTATTATTTTGTTATTCAATATGGGCTCCAAGTATGTTAACAATTCTCGTAGCTTCAATATTATTAAAACAACATTCTAAATCTGCAGGTATATCATCGATGCTAATTGGCATAATTGTTTCTACTACAATTTCCTTTTCTGGCATTGAATCTAACATAGCAACTCTTTGGGGAGTAATAGCTAGTATATCAACATATGCAATCACTCACTATGTAACTTTTAACTTTTTTAGAAACCCAAGCTAAAAAATCAAACCTCAAAGGATGTCAACGTATAGGTATAAGCAAGTAAGTTAACCTTCTACTTTGACAATACTTCTAGTAGCTTCCGTTATCTTGTATATCTGATAGATTTAAAAGGAATATTTTCCTAAATGTCTGATAGTATTGTTTGCTTTGACTACTCTTGCATTTTTTATGTATTCCTTGCTTTGAGCTTATAATTAGTGTCCTTTGCTATCCCCGAAGTTGGATACTTGCTGCCAATTCGACGTAGTTGTGGAAACTACGTCGAACGGGGTAATAATCAGTATTTGGCAATTTCTAATTAGCAATTGCAAATAAATGTGATACTCTTATACCACATTATCATCAATGATACAAGATACAGGTCGGTGGTCACTTGATCGAGTGTGCTGATTAGAGCCTGCATTAACTCGTTCAAAGATTTCGTGTTCTACCAGTCCTGCTTTTTCATTTATGATCATAGGGAAGTTACCATTACAAAGGGGTTGACTAATCAATATATGATCAAGTAATAGAGGATTATTTGCAGCAGAAATTCTAGAAATGGGATCTCTAAATTTCGCAGTCCATCTTAACTCTTTAGCGTAATCAAACAAAACATGATTAAAGTATTTTTCTGCCAAAAGGACTTCTCCTTGAATATTTGAGATCAGATCAAAAAACAAATATTGTTTTTCAAAAAAATCATGTCCTGGCCCATCATTACAATCTCCTAAAATAACGAGTGCGGGGTTCTCCAATTGCCTAAATTTTGCATCAATATAGCTTCGTATATTTCTGGCTTCTGTCGCTAGTTTTACTCTCGCTTTTAAGGCCGTCTCAAGGTAGTCACCAGTTAGATTTTGATCATCATCGCGAGTGATTCGTTCTCGATTAATCTTAGATTTTAAGTGTACACCTATAAACTCAATCTCTTGACCATTATCAAGTTGGTAGATTAAGACTTGGGGATGTCTATAATGATCGTGGTTTTCTGGTTCGATCTCTCCCCAATAGTTGACACTCCAGTTGCTACTACCAATAAATGAATGCCATACATTTGCAGGTTGTATTCGGCACTGATTGAATATTGCTGGCTTGACCAAATACCAAATCCATTGTGTACCCCGATTGTCATGCCCATAATCACTATCTCTATCACCTATATTATCATTATCGCCACTTAATAAAACAGGTATCCAGTTATTCTCTAACACTTTATCACAAAATTCTACTATTTTCTGTTCTCCCTTTGGGCCTTCAATCATACATAAAATATCTGCGTCAATTTGAAAGATCGTATCTCTTACTCGTGCAATTCTATTTTGTATGTTTGCCGTTTGCTCGTCATCAAGTAATTCGGCGCTATGTTCTATATTCCAAGTGCTTACTTTAAGTGCCATAAGTGTTTTTTTTAATTTGTTTTTAACATTATAGAATGTAATTGCTCTCTGATAGTATTGGTTATTTTATTGATTCTTGGTGTTCATATATTCCTTGCTTTGCGCTTATAATTAGTGTCCTTTACTCTCCCCGAAGTTGGATATTTACTGCCCGTTCGGCGTAGTTGTGGAAACTACGCCGAACGATCACAATGATCTAAGCATATTGTATCGACAGTCATAGACTGCGACAATCCGACCATTAATTTTTTCAACACTTCGGCTATCTGGGAAAAGACACCTTGCCCATCTAATGGGTCCTTCAACATCTCGTACCTCAGATAGATTTAAAGGATGTTCTTCTAAATGCTCTCTGACATCATTGATTTTTTCGAGAACTCTTGCATTTTTTATGTATTCCTTGCTTTGCGCTTATGATTAGTGTCCTTTGCTCTCCCAGAAGTCGGATACTTGCCAACATTTTCGACGTAGTTTTGGAGACTACGCCGAGCAGGGTTTGGTGTTTAATATTCATCCAAATATTTTCTCCAATTTTTGGGATATATTTCCTTAATTCTTTCAACAGTTTTAGGGTGCTTTTCTAATAGCCAATAATCTTGCCCTTGTTCTTTAAATTCTTTTACTATATTCATTTTCATTTTATGCTCTTTAGTTCCTAATTCAAATAACCAATCCTCTAGTATTTCTACAGGCAAATGAGGTTTATCAGTATTAATCTTTGAGTTATCAACTACATCATAAAAATAATAAGGTGCATCAACCTTTGCTTTTTTTTCAACAATTAAATAATAAGCAACATCAACCTCCTGCATTATTAGTGCTTCTATTGATGCTGTTTTTCCTGTTACAGTCTTATGATTTAATTTAGCTCCATATTTCAACAACTCTTTCACTTTATCAATACTATTGTTTGATGCTATCATTAAAGGAGCTGTTCCTTTTTCAATTCCAGTTATGGTGCCATATTTCTGATTAGGATTTCCTTGATACGTTATATTAGGATTAGCACCATTTTCTAATAACAATAGTACATATTTAGAATTTTTATTTGGTATGTTTTCTACCCATGAATGACCACAAGCAAAAAATAGAGCAGTGGAATTACTATTAGATGTTAAATTAGGGTCTGCACCATTTAACAATAAGATTTTAACAGAATCAAATTTTTCCATTAGAACTGACCACATTAACAAAGTAAGACCATTTTGGGGCTCTTGATAATTAATCATATTAGGATGAGTCGTGATGAATTTTTCAACTTGTTCTATGTTATCCTGATAAATTAAATTAGCTATTTCTTCTAATGGAGTATTTTCAAATATCATTATATTATTATCAGATTTTGTGTTACATGATATTGCTATAAATAAGAACAGTACAATCCATAGACAAAGACTATTATTTTTTACCATTTAAAAACTGTTTTAATGCAGGTCGAACACGACTCATATAATGATTAGATATAGGATCCCATGATTGTCTTGGTAAATATTGAAATCCATCTATTGGTTTTGAGAACCATCCCTCAGCAATATTTAGAGGGTCTCCTTTTACAACATATACCATCATTTGACCAGTATATTGTTTGGAACTAAGTCCATATTGTTTAGAAAACAAGGTTGCAGGATTAAATAATACAGCTCCTCTATTCGTAGCAAGAGCATTACCAGTAGCTTCAGCTCCTCCTTTTGAATGCCCTACAAAAGTTAACTCAGTGTCCTTACCTAAAGCTCTATCTAAATTTCTCGCTAAACTTAAAGACTTCTTCATGTGCCCAGATTTTCCAAATGGCTGTTTGCCATTTTCTTTCCAATCTTCCCAATCTTCAGTTCCCGCGTTAGCCATAGTATATTCAAATTTTCCATTATCTTTTTTACGTCGATAAACACCTGATCTGTAACCTGGCATTTCTTCATCTTCATCAACTCTAACCATTTCCCATCCTCCTGATAGTTTATCCCCAACCTGCCCTTTATAAACATGTTCAGACATTTCAGCAGCTTCTTCATCATTAGGTCTCATACCCCAAAAGTCAATATACTTCAAAGGATTGTACAAAGTATAATTATAAGGGCTCCAACCTGCATATTTATCTGTCATCGGATCTACACTTTGCCAAATACTCGTTGTCGGATCATAGTACCTCGCACCATAATAGTAGAGTCCTGTCTCTCTATCCAGTTCTTTTCCATTGAAGAGATAGGGTTGGGTATCGCTAGCCGTATGTTCTTCCAAGAAGATCCCTCCGAACGCCATATACTCTACGTGCTGGCGTACCCGTCCACTTGCATCCGTGATATAGCTCGTACTCCCTAAGTGGTCAGGGTGGAAGAAGTACTGATTGGCTTCCCAAAATACATCATTTCCTCGGAAACCATAGCCTGCCGAGACATTATCTGTAGTAGGGGCTTCACCGAACCATGTTGGTGGCCCAGGTGGTTCGCCTTCATTGGGAGGCACAGGTGGTGGCGGCCAACCAAAAGGTACGGCATTATAGGCATTGGGATTCAATGGGGGTATAGCCGTATTTGAGTTTTCGGCTTGTGCATACCAAAAAGGCATCGTCGGTGGTCCAGGTGGTAGTCCCAAACTAGCGAGATGTTGTAAGGCTGCCAGCTGTAGGTTGTAAATCCGTTGCGTGTAGTTCAGGTCTCCTGCAGTGACACCCCCATAAGGATGAAACTGATTGTCAAAGTTACCAGAACCGAGGCGACTTGCAGTCCGTTGCCCTTCTATAAAATAATGTTTGGTAAAAGTATGCTTTTCTGCTACCATATATGGGCTTACATAAGCAATATAATTATCACTATGATTGACCATACCCGCAGGTGCTCCATCTATAAAGATGCCTTGCATACCCCCATGGCTTTTGAGTACCCGCTCACCACCTGCATCGTAAGTGTATTGGCTCAAATAGCCATTGTCTATGATTCCTTTGATGCGGTCTTCTTCATCCCATAGGATTTGGCGATAACTTGCTAATGAAGTCACATGATTCTCCCCTGTCCAACCCGTATTATTGCCATTGGCATCATAGGTATAAGTACGCTCTCCTATTTGACTAGGGGCATGGGGTGTATTTCCCTCGTATAAATATTCGTAATTGTATGTCGTAGCAGCTACTCGGTCAGTTCTTACTCCATTAAGAAAATGAAGTTGTTCTTTACTGACTATGTTATGAAGCTTATCATAATTCATCGTAAGCTCATAGTCTTGCCTATTTTGAAAGCCTGTATACGCTCCCTCAGCCGTCTCCAAACGATAGAGATTATCGTAGGTATAAGTTTGGGTACAAGCACCACCTAACTCTGTAGAATTTGAAGGAATAATAGCCGTATTTTGTATGGATAAGACATTATTCATTACATCGTACTCATATTCATTGTTCATAAAAGTACGCCCTGTAGATGCCGTAGCATCTAAGTGTAGTAATCGACGACGGTCAGGTTCATATTCATAATTTGTTACTGTACCATTACCATATCTAAGGAAAGTTCTTTGTTCAAATTCATCATAGCCCAACTGGTCAACGATGGCATAAGGTCTGCCTAGTTTTTCACTCGATAAACTGTTGAGTTTTCCTGCTCGATTATAGTGATAACTGACTTTTTCGCCATCAGGATAATACATGGTTTGAATACGCCCCCAAGTATCGTATTCTGATTCAGAAACAAAAGTGCGTATCTCCGAATTATTGACCAGTATGGTACGAATATTCTTAGAAACATTCCCTAGTGCATCATAGAAAAACTCTTGCCCACCGCTGGCATCTTCTTGAAGCCAGATACGTCCCATACGATTAAATTCCGTATCTCTATCACTATTTGGGTCACCATAGTGATAAACCACATTGTTTTGGAAATTTTTGGGGTAATCTATTTTATGGAGACGTTCAAAATCATAGGTATACACTATAGCCCCGTCATCTGTCATTTCTCGGATGTTGGCTGTAATCTTGCGAGTCATATTACTTGCCAAATCATATTCAAATTCTGTTAGTCCAGCATCAGGATGGTCTCGGCTAATTTTTCGCCCAAGGTGGTCGTAGTAAAAATAGGTTATATTTCCTCCGTCATCAGTTACCGTAAGTAACTCAGAGATAGCATTGTAATTAAAACTTGTTAGAATAAAATCTGAGGATGCAAGATTAGGAGTAAGAAAGTCTTGTGTAAAGCGTTTTCGTTCTCTTACATCAGAATAAACTCTTTTAAAATTACCTAATGCATCTTCCGTAGTTGTTTCAAAAAAGGTATCTGAGTTAGTAGGGTCGTTGGCTAAAGTATAAGAGGTTGTTGTACTAGAAATATCAGGTAAAGTAACAGTTAGCTGACGGTCAAGAACATCATAAGTTGTTCGCGTTGGAGTGACATTATCAAACGTAGAATTGAAAACGGTTTCTGTACCAAGGGGTTCTGTAATTGGATAAAAAGCATTTGTTGTCCTTCCAAAAGCATCGAAAAGGACACGACCTGATACTATCATTTCGATATTATCCTGATTATTATCTCCATTAAATAAAGCCCCTGTTTTCTTAACCTGAATTGGACGACTTAAACCATCCATAAAGGTATAGGTCATAATGTCGTTATCAGGATGTTCAGGTTCAAAGTGATAAGTAGTTGCAACAGGTACAACAGCATCGGGATCATATTCAAATTTAATGGTATAAGCTTGTCCACTTGCTAATTCAAAGGGCCCCGTTATTTGTATATTTCGACCTCGTTCATCAATTTGATAATCAATTACTTGCCCATTCATATCGGTTGTCTCTTCTAACATTCCAAAGCAATATTCATATATACTGCTTGATTCATAGCCATAGGCATCACGTACAAGAGTTACATAAGTATCAACCGCATCATCATACTCATATTCATAAAAAAAGCGTTCTCCTTGATGATTGACGGGTCGTTCTATTTTCGTCAAATTTCCTAATGAATCATAGTCCATATCATAGATAGCCTGCGATTCATCTGCAAGAAACTGACGGATTTGGGTGACATTTCCATTATTAGGATCTATATCGGCTTCTCGCTTACGGATACGGTTACCCGCAGCATTGACTAAAATACTGTTTGGTGTAGAACGGGTTGGCGTATAATGATATTCGATAGTTGCATCTAGTCTATCATTAGCTGTATTATCTCCAAAACTGATGTATTGGGTAACATTACCAATATCATCATATTCTGGAAACTCTTCAATGTTTTCAAGTACGAAAGCTGTTGTTTCACCTTCAAAAAAACGTTCCGTTTTCTTACGTAAAGCAGGAAAAGCGAGTCCTTTTGCTACGCAGGTATCGAAATTAAATGGAAGGATTTCATTTTCTCCACCTAAACCAAGTAAAACGTATTCATTTAGCGTTTCACTGAATCTATTTCCATTCGCATCTTGTAAGCATTCTTTTTCTACTAAGCCCTTCAGATGATATTTTTCATTAAAATACTGTTGAACGGTACTTCGGAAAATAGCATCCGCATTTTCCGTATCTAATTGATGCGATGTCACGGTACGAAAGCCATAAAAATCACGTTCATGTCTATCTTGATAGCCATCGTCATATTCCATACAGTATTTCATGTAGTCTGCTCCGTCTCCTACAAAACCATCAAAAACAGTAACGGTATCTAATACCCATTTACTAAAAGGCATACGGTAGGTATTTCCTACTAGATTGTATGTCAGTTCGAAATTTCCTCCCATAGGTCTATTGACCTTTTTGAGCATATTAGTACGTCCAATCGTAGAAAGTTTGGCTTCTAAATGACCATCGTTATCCGATTCTAAATAGTCGGGGAAGCCGTCGCCGTTGATATCGGTGAGTTGGTTGTTTTGGCGTGAAACCCCTTGACCAACACTACCATTAGGTGTTACACATATTTTAATACCAATAATAGGTATAGGAATACAGACTGTGAACGCAGCATTCGCTGATTCACCCGTAGCAGACCCGCCATCAATATCAACATATCCTGTCCAATCTAGCTCATTTTGACTAAAACCGTTTCCTGTATTTAGAAATACTTTAGCCCCACATTCAATATCAAGTATCCCATCTATTGTATTATCTATACAATTTGAGATTTGACCTAATATTTCTCCTGCACTACCAAAGTTAGCATCTGTCGCATTTGCAAGTGCCGCATTTAATCCATTACATTCTAGTCTAATCACATCATTTAACCCATCACCATTTACGTCTTGTAATGCTGCAACTGTTCCATTAGTAGTATAAGATGCGCCTATTCCAGCCTGAATACTTCCATTAAAGAGGCTCACCCCTAATCCACCATTGACATCCGCTGAAACGCCTTCTCTTATATTATTGAAATTATCATGAATATTCCAGTTTTCTTTGGGCAAAAAACTATAACCAATATTTAGAGCTACTTGTCCATCATCATAAACTTTATCAGGTAATCCATCTCCATTCATATCCATCCAACTATGAGTTGTTTTATCACCATTACAAGATAAACCACCACTTAATGAAAACCCAAAATTGATGCTAGCACTCTTTTGGGCATTACTAGAATTATTATCTCCATTTGTTGCATTACCTTCAGCATTATTACTTTTGCTAGTTCCTCCTTTACCAGAATCACCTGTATTAATCGGGATAGCAACAGGAAAACTACTACCAATCGACAAACTCAACGCTTTGCTATCGGATAAATGACTTCCTAATCCATGATTAACAAAATCTTGTTCTAAACCGCCTCTAGCATTTGTATATTGAATATTGTCCACACTAACTATATCAGGGTATCTATCTCCATTAAAATCTATAGCATCTAATGTCGTTTCCGAACCAGTGGAAGACCATCCCCCTCCTATCCCAACACTTGCAGATATGCTTTCTGTTGTAGATTTATTTATTTTGTATGGTGCTGATAAAGAATGAACTCCAGCACTGTTACTATTACCTGTATTAACAGAAGGTATAATATCATCTTCTCCTAACCTTGAACTACTTAACGTATCTGCTTTTACATAGGTAAAATCATCACATCCCGTCCAACGTTGCCCTTTGTTGTCAGCAAACATTATCACAAGGTTTGACATCATAAGGTTAAACTGTTCGTCCGATTGATTTAACTCTTGTGTATTATCAAAATCTGGAAGTGATGAACTTTCTATATCAATATTAAGTTCAGAAGTATCAATAGGTACGTATGCTCTACCTCTATTACCATTGTAGATAAATTGACCCCAACCTCTGTATAAATGTCCAAAAATCTGTTGTGAAGAATCTACAACTGCATAAATACCATCTTCAGGATTGACATAAGTCAGGAGTTCCCGACCTAATTGAGGGTTTGATGCATGATATTCAATGTAAATATCTTCATTTATTATAATAGGTATTGTATTTGTTAAGGTCGATGCTCCAACTCCATTGATTACTTCAAAAGTTGATGAGCCATAATGCTCATTTACGCCTTTCACTGAAACCGTAACAATTCCATTTACAGGATTTAGAGAATTTATGGAACTATTGACTGTAATATTAGGACTGCTAGTTTGTATAGGAGTAGGCTTTTGTATGACATCATTGAACATTGTATATTGTACTGCTGGACAATAATCGATTAATGTATCTCTTTCAATTGTCATATCAGGTAAAACCACTTCCTTGATTACAATCGGAGCATCTGTTGCTCCTCCGATTGCCTCTGCATTTATATAGTATAATCTCGGAATCCATTCAATTTTTGTCCAGTCAATATTTGTTTTTGATTTGACCTGAAAGATGATTTCATTTAAAGTATCAACAGCAATGGAAGCTATAGAATTTATTGACTCTTCAATGATGTCTTCAGGCAAATATTCTCTATCTAATAGTAGTTCGCCTGTTGTCAAATTCCAAACCTCAACATTTAAAGTATCAGTAGTAACTTCTTTTTTAAATTCCCCTCTAATTTCGATTTCTCCTCGATAAGGCATAATAACGGTTTGTTGTGCAGATACGACAAAATCTTCTGATGCTTGATATCTGTATAATTGCTTATCATTAGCATCTACTGATGATGGAGATTCTCCATCATACGTTATTTCAGGATCCCAATGTACTTGGTCAAACAAACCATTTTCTCTAGATTGTAATCTAAAAAATATTCGTTTCCCTTTTTCTATAACAATAGAATTTACATTATTTGGTATAAGTGCTGTCGATGTATAATCAAGAATAGAATCTCTCCAGAGTTCAGTATCTTCTATTTGTATAGTTGCTCGAATTCCATCTTTTACATCATAATCAAGGGCAGCTTGTGTGGTTGTAATTGTTATTGGTGCATTAATGGTAATGAGTCCATCACAAGGGGCTGTCCACATTCTTACTACATCATGTAAAGGAAATTGATCTATTAATTCCTCCTGCTCATCAGGGTTTAATTCTATAATATCTCCATTAATAGGCTCACCTGTGTATATCTTACTTGGTGTATCATCACTATTGGGTGTAAAAACGGGGTCTCCATCTTCATTTATACTATTAAATAACACTTGCCCATCGTAAGCCAAATCAATTAATCCGTCACCATTAAATTCTGAAAAATAAATTGTTGTGGTACTTGTATTTTTACCTCGACTGTACCCTATCTTTGTAGCCTCAGCAATGTTCGCTTCCAATCCAGCATTATTACCTTTAGAGTTAGTTTTACTAAACTCTTGTACTCCTAAAATAGGTCGCTTTTCCCCAAAAGCTTTTGAATCTCTATCAATTCCTGTTAGGTTCTGCCGATAAAAAAGACTGTTTCCCTCTTTAAAAATTTTATCAGGTAATCCATCACCATTTATATCTATGAATGAAATCATCCCATCAGAGTCCGATGAAGAGAATGAAAAATGTCCTCCTATGGTTCTCAGTTTGGAAACAAGATTACCATCCAATGCTCCTACTGTAGCTGAAGCTCCAATGCTGAAGTTTTCTGATTTAGATCCAGTGATGACACTAGTTTCATCATTGAAATTAGGTAATATCAAATCAGCTTTCACATCATCATCTTCTATTTCCCATTCATCTAAATTTTCTGGAAATGGTTCATATTCTTGATCTCCAATTCGTACCTCATCAAAATACTCAAAGGTATGTCGATAAAATTCTTCCCCTTCTTTATCGATCTCTGCAACTGACTCTAATAAAGTTTTATAAAATGCTCCTTCTGTATATTCAAATTCATAACTTCGGACAGGAGTATTATCAAATCTAACATCTATCCGTTCTAATAAATCTGCTGTCACTTGCTTAAAGCCCAATCGCCCTGAAATTTGAATATCTGGTCGTCCATCCCAATCTGTAATGTCATTTGAAGGTCTATCTCTAAAAAAGTGTACGGAATATAAGCCTTCGTCATTATCATGTCCTGTGTAAGTTATACTTTCTACATATAGCTGCTGCCCTAGAATAGTCCCATTTTCAACCCCCGCATCTTTCTGAATAGAACAATGATAGCGAACAAAATTCTTGTTCAAATCTTTCATTTCATAAATACTCCAGTAAGCTATATTACAGGTATCACAATCCACAGAATCTCTAAGAACTGCACTTTCTATGACTCCTCCTTGTCCCATATTCACACTTGGATGTCCGCCATAATAAGAAGTAATTCCTTCTTTATTTGTTACTTCCCACCAATAGTTAGTAGGGTTATCTCCATGTCTTATTATTTCATTAAAAGAGCCTTCTACTCTTAAATGAAAATCTTCTTTTTCAGCTTCTCTTGGTACAAGTGTATCTCGATGTGCCACAGGATACATCATTTGTCCATCTAGAGTATATGTCTCCGTTTCTAAAATGTCATTGAATCTTGGGACACCCCAACGCGTTTCTATACTAATGGATGGAATGGATAAATTCCACCCTAATCCCATCCAACCGTTACCTCCTTCACTATTGTAAGTAACTGCTAATTGGGGCTGCATACCTTGTCTTCCTTGAGGTATTTTAATAGGAAAATTCAAATTAGCTGTTCCCATATTATTGGCTGTTGGTGGCTCAATAAATACTATACCTGTTGATGGATCAGCAGCTTTTATATCTTTGATGGAGGTGGATTTATACCCTTGTGTCTCTGGTGACTCAGGTACTTTTATAATACCATTGATAAAGTCTGTAAAGTGGTTTGTTTTAGAAACCACTCTAGCCATGACCTCATCTACACTATCCCTTGGGATTTTCTTCCAACTCTTGGCATCATCATCAAAATAGAAAGTACGAATATCTTTTTCTGTATATCCTTCGGGGATAAGATCAGCATCGTATGCTAGTTGAATAGTGGCATCTTTAAAAAATTTAGTTCCATGTGGTAAGAAGCGATAAGCATTACTTCCTTTAGTCACATTGACCATATCTGTATTTAGAACAGGTATATCTATATAGCGTAGTGCTGTAATAGAAATCACTTTTTCTTGCATCAAAGCTCCTATTGGCACTTCAATACTTGCTCCTAATAGATCAAGTCTTTTACTTTCCCAAGATTTAAAGGATTCCGCTTTACTTAGATTTTTTTGTTTTTGTGTATTAATGATTGCCTTTGATAGATTTTGAGAAAACTGTACTTCTTTAGTTACTATTTCTCCATCTGGGAAAATTGCTTTTACTTCAACAGACCAACTATTTTGCTCTTGAGGTTGATTTAAGAAAATTTCATATTCACCGTGTGAGGTGGGTAATTGTTGATTATCAACCCATAGTGTGGCGACATCGCTTCCATTTCCTTGTATAAATCCTTTTAAGTATGCCTTACCTTGATAAAAATCTTGAGTAGGTTGATTAAGAACGATATTTCTTTGGGCTGGAATTGAATTAGAAGATTGATCTACTACAATACTCAAATCTTTAATAATGTAGTGATAGTTTGCATTTGCTGGCAGTGAAAACTTGATAACGTTCTTTCCTTTGTGAAGCCATTTATAATCTAGTTGTTCTAATTGATTTGACCATTCTTGATTCGTCTGAACTAGATAACCTCCAACTGCTTGACGTTCGTTTATACTACGTGCAATAGCAGTGTGATCTTGAACTCCATATAATTGATAAGATAACCATACTGTGGCATCTGCTACTGGAAGTTCATCTAGATGTACTAAAAAGATATTGTCCTCAGGTGTATCAATAGGATGAGTTTCTGAAGTTCCAATAACTCCTTGTTGGATATCAGCAGGATAATCTTGGATATTCGGATTAGAGTTATCGAAAGAAAAGATATAAGCTATATGTATAAAAAAAACAGCTAATAGTAAGACAGTTTTTCGTTTCATTGTTTTGCTTTTAAACTTGTTTTGAATTTGGGTTATTCTACAACAATCTTGATAGTTTGTGTATTGTTTTCAGATGTAAAGCTGATTAGGTAAGTACCTTTATTTTTTATTTTTTCATTAAAGCGATAAAAGTCGTTTCCTGAAAGTCTTTGTTGTTTAACAGATCTTCCAAGGGCGTCATATATATTTACAAGAACATCCGCCGAACGGTGTAATTTAACAATGACATCAAAGGGATTTTCTGTTAAAATTGGATTTGGGAAAACTTTAATTTGTTCAAAGTTGTCTTGTTGAAAATTAAGAATTTCTATCTGCTTTTTAGAAATACATCCTTCATGGTGGATGTATAAAGTATAGATTCCTTCCTCATTCGTATTTAAGACTGGATGATCGAGACTATTTCCGTTGGGTAAAATCCATTCATACCATACATTTGAGGGCATATCTTTACTCGCATCGAGGGTTAGGAAGTTCTCTGATTGTAAAAAATATTGTTCTTTCAAATCACTTTGTATGGCATCTTCACTTTGGACATAAAAGGATTCCCTAAATATATTAGCTGAAGCATCCTCAACAATTAAAGTATATTCTCCCTGTGAAAGATTATCTATTTGTTCTAATGTTCCAGATGAATTTATCCAAGATTGAGAAAAAGCATTATCCTTAGACGATAATTGTAAGGTGTAAGGTGCTTTACCGCCTTGAAGGTTAATATGAATACGACCTGCTTTTTCTAATGAACAGTTAGGTTGATCTATCCAAAGCGTTGCCATCATTGCTTTTCCAATGCTCAAAGCAAAAACATCTTTTGAGGATTTATCTATATCCCAATAAAGTTGATCAAAATAAATAAGATCATCTTTATACGATTTCATAGGATAATAATCCACCATCCCAAGTGGGAATGTTCCTGTAGCACTTCTATCTACTGTTAACCAAAATATTTCACCACGTTTCAAGGGATTATCTTCAAATGGATTGGTATTAATTTGAACAAAGGAAGAAGTGTTCTGAATAGTACTCCCCGTTACCTCTACCATCCATTTACGATAAAGATGTTGAGGTTGTCCAATTTCCTTTTTAGCGAATGCTAAATCTAGTTGATTATTTCCGACTAAAAGAAAGTTATTATCTTGAATTAGCCCCTCATTCTCCTCATTAGAATTTTCTAATTGATTGATACCAATGATAAATGCCCCTGCTTCGCGACTATAAGTTGATTGCTTTTGGTATAAATCTAGCGCGTCATCTCTTCCAATTCCTATAATTTGATTAGCAAAAGGGAGATTATCGGTTTTATCCCATAATTCTAATCTACTACTGCTGGTGTAGTTGTGAATGGTCTCTTTAGATAAGGGAATACCATACTTAATAGAAAGATATGTTTCGATAGATGCTCTTTCGTCAGGACTGAGTGTACGATTGAAAATCATCAATTCAGCAAGAGTTCCATTAAAGGGGGTAGTTGGTAAATTTTCTGATACTGTATGCCCTAAAATTAAGGATTGGGTTTCGATTGGTATTTTTGATTTATTTTTATGCTGTAAGTATGTATTTATTGTAGGGATAGAGTGATTTTGATCTATAAAGTTCATATACCTTACATCCTCTAAATCAGCCATTCTTTGATTTGTAAGAATTAAGTATGATTCGTTATTTTTAGTTAAATCCCAAACAACTTCATCCCCTTGTTCATTTTTGGGAGCATAAACTGAGAAGAAGGTGGCTTTTGCATAATCAATAGAATCTAACTCTAAAATAAGTGGATTGCTGGTATTCCTTAAATTTAAAGCAGGATTGAAATTCAGTTTAGAGAGTGTACTTTCTTTTAGGTCAGCAATATTTTCATTGGACACTCTATCAATGTATTTAAGACTACCGTTTTCTTCTGTGCTAATACACCAAACGGATAAGTTTTTGATATAAAAGGGATTTTGTTGTGCTAGTAATGAAAGAACAAAAATTTGGATAATGACAAGGGTTAAGATTAGTTTTCTCATAGTATTTTTTATTGTAGTAGTTTGGTAAATCCAAAAGTTAGATGCCATGATCGGCTACGTTCAGCAGGGTTTTCTTCCATGAAATAACCATTAGGTCCTGTTTCCATTAAGTCAACCATTCCAAGGTTATATCGCCCTTCTATCATAATGCCAAAATTATTATCAAACATATATTCATATCCCGCTCCAACAGGAATAGAAAAATTATGTTCTGCCTGAAGTGTTTGTCTTAAGTTTTCTTGAATTTGTAAATCAATACCTAAGACTGGAGTATCATTATTTACATCATTATAGTTTGATCTATAATCAATATTAGAGCGATTTATAGCGAGTTCAAATTGAGGACCTGCCATGATATGGAAGCCACATTTATAATATAGTTTGAACATACTATTGAATAAAAAGTAATTGAATTTAAAATCAATATCATATATTAAATCACGATCATCATGATAATGGAATTGTCCCCCTTGCATAGCAAAACTAATTTCAGGTTGCATCGCTATAGCCCATTGTCCATTGTTAGATACCCACTTTTTATGGGAAAATACTCCTCCAACAAATCGAGGAGGTTTCCTAAAAGAAGTATCTCTTTCATACTCGTCTCTACTGTAAATTGAGCTAACGATTGTATTTTCTATATCTGTTATTCTAGACCAAGTAACTCCTCCTCTAACTCCCATATGCCAAGTAGAGTCTTTAAACCAATGAGGAGCGTTCGATGCTTTTTGATAATCTTTTAATTGAAAAGAATTGGATAATTCTTCAGTACTCATTTCTGCTAAGTCTTGCGATAAACACAATGAAAATAGAAGACAGTTGAAAATTAGAATGCAAATGATTCGCTTCATAATAGTATGGTTTTCGTTTTTAATAATTTGAGTGAAACTATTACAATGGAAAGGCGATTCCGATTGTAAATTGAAAAAATCTACTTCGGTCGTTAGGATTTTCTTCCATATAAAAGGTATTAGATAATGTTTCTATCATATCCATAACTCCTCTTTGATGCCTCAATTCAGTAATGATTGAACAACCATTACCAAAATTGTATTCATATCCAATACCAAGCCCTAAAGAAAAATGATTTTCTGCTTTTAAAACTTCTCTTAAATTGCTTTGAATTTGTTGATCTACATTTTGTATCTCTTCATTTACTTCATTAAAGTTGGAAGAATAAATAATTGCATTTGGATTAGTTACTAATTCAAGTTGAGGAATTAGAGATAGATGAAGACCATCCCATATATACAATTTAATAGCGGAACATATACTTATGTAGTTGTATCTCATCTTCATATTATATGTGAATTTGTTTGTATCTTCGTAACTAAATAATGATCCTTGCTGCGTGTAAACAAATTCAGGTTGGATTGCATAAGCGGTTCCCCAATTATTATAATTTGATTTCCAATGTCCAAATATTCCAATTGATACTCCTGTTCTCAAAGGAGTTTTAGTCTTATAAGTGGTATGATCGTATATTTCGTTAATTATCGTTGATTGGAATGTGCTAATCTTTGAAAGGTTAATACCTGCCTTGAATCCAATATGCCAATTCAATTTCTGAATTCTAGTTGAATCGTTAAAATGGTAGTTATATCTAAAATCCCAATCCTGTGCATGTAAGTGTAGCCCAACAAAAAAAAGAAATAGTATTAATAGTTTTCTCATACAAATGTTATTTAGCGATACGAATTAAAACCTTGCAACATTAACATTTAAATACGAAAACAATAATTAGAGAAAAGATAATAAAGTAGTTGTATAGAAGGGATTACAAGAAAGAATAAAACTATATGTTTTTAGTCTTTGTTTCTAAAAAATTAGTTTTTCGTTAGACTGCCGATGTTTAGGTCTATTAATTGTTTTGTTGATATACCTTCTTTGTAAATATAGTACAATATATCAAACATTATAAACCCTTTCCCTTTTTTTGAAATAAAATAGTTACATATCACTAAAACTAGTTACTTTTTATAGTTGTAAATGCTTGAAAAAATTTAAATGCACTCTATTTTTAAATTTTTACTACAGTTAATTAGAATTATTATTTGCATCTCACTACAATATTAAATATATTTGTTTCATAAAACTATTTTTTGTTTCTAAAATCAACTCTGTGATGATGCGAATTGTGATGAATGGAATGAGTTGGCTGGTG
>JAHDGD010000173.1 GCA_020627825.1 Saprospiraceae bacterium | reverse complement strand
TACTATTCATAAGATGATTTTCTTTATAGGATTGAATTTCAGACCATTTAAAAGTATGTACAGTCTTGTTTCTACCCGAAAGGATAATGTGATTTTCATCGTAAACAATTTGATGAAATGAGTACAAAGTCTTTGTAAAATATGCCATTATGAGAAAACAAAGAAGAACACTCAGACTAAAAATCACATAAGATATTCCATTATGTACAAGGAATAGCGAGACAAACATACCTAAGGAAATGAATCCATATAATATGCTAATATATAAGTATATCTTATTCATTTTCAAAGTATATTTTCCTTCCTCATCAGGGATGATTGTTTTCAAGCTTCCCTGATTTAATTGATATACTGTATAACCAATTACAATTCCTATAATGACTGATATACGCAAGGCTATCTATTTTTAATTTACATTTGACTAGTAAAAACTAAATTGAGCAATAAGATACTTTAATTTTTAAAAATGAATGCCCTTATCCAATTGATTTCTGGTCCTCGAAATATATCGACAGCAATGATGTATGCATTTGCTCAAAGATCGGATACAGTTGTTGTCGATGAACCATTTTATGCGTCCTATTTACATGATAATCCAGCAATTCATCATCCTGGAAGAGCAGAGATCATTTCGATGCAACCTATCGATCCCTTAAAAGTAATTGATACGCTTTTAAAAGATTCTATTGAATCTAAGTTTCTTTTTGTTAAGAACATGGCGCATCATTGCTCCGGTTATGACTTATCTTATATGCTTGACCATCGAAGTATTTTTCTTATTCGTCATCCCGCATTGATTTTGCGTTCTTTTGCAAAGGTGATTGATTCACCTACAGCAGAGGATATCGGATTGAAAAGAGAATGGGAATTGTACGAGATGATGTTGAAAAACAGTACATTTAAGCCTGTAATTTTGGATTCTGCAGAATTGCTTAAGAACCCTGTAGATATAATGTGTAAATTATGCGATGCTCTTGATATTCCTTTTGAACAAGAGATGATGGAATGGAAAGCTGGACCTATCAAAGAAGATGGAGTGTGGGCGCCACATTGGTATGCCAATGTTCACCAATCAACAGGTTTTAAACAGACACATACTGAAATACCAGTTTTGGGCGGAAGCCTTAAAAAAATTGAAAACCAAGTAATGCCTTTTTATGAGGCTTTACGCCAAAAGTCACTACACTAATGTTGCAAAAATACGACGAAAGAAATAGACATATACAAGTCAATATCAATGGAAAAATGGTGTCTCGAGATGAGGCCAAAGTAGGTGTTTTTGACAGTGTGGTACAAGGAGGGGATGCCGTATGGGAAGGTTTGCGATTATATAAACAAGGGGTTTTTTGTTTGGATAGACACCTTACTCGCTTGGTAGAATCAGCGCACGCCATGGCATTTACCGATATTCCGCCCAAAGACAAAATAAGGGCGGAATTGAAAAAGACCTTTGAGGCGAATAACATGACCGACGATGTTCATGTTCGTTTAACACTTACGAGAGGCGAGAAAATAACAAGTGGAATGGACCCTCGATTGAACACCTTTGGGCCTACCCTTATTATCCTTGCCGAATGGAAACCACCAGTATATGACAACGAACATGGAATCAAAGTTTTTACTTCTTCTATTCGCAGAAATTCACCACTTTCCCTTGATTCCAAGATCCATCACAACAATCTTATAAACAATATCCTTGCTAAAATTCAATCCAACGCTGCAGGGAAAGATGCCGCTCTTATGCTTGAT
The DNA here is from genome assembly GCA_020627825.1 of Saprospiraceae bacterium. Classification (GTDB taxonomy): domain Bacteria; phylum Bacteroidota; class Bacteroidia; order Chitinophagales; family Saprospiraceae; genus JAHDFB01. The sequence continues at coordinate 6,116 of JAHDGD010000173.1, read as the reverse complement.
CTTTATGGATTTGCAGCCGAATTAAATGGGACAAATATTTTTTATGTTAAGAAGGGAGTTGTGTTTACTCCTTTTGCTGATGCTTGCTTGCCTGGTATTACCCGTGGGTTAGTCATCGAAATATGTCAAGAATTAAACATTCCAGTTCATGAAAAAAACATTTCGTTAACTGAATTGTATAATGCAGACATGATGTTTACAACAGGTACAATGGGAGAACTTACTCCTGTGGTGGAACTGGATGGAAGGTCGTTGAATTGCGACAAAGAAATATTTAATAGGATTTTGCAAAGCTTTCGCGACAAAAGACATATCTTGTGTGACCCCCTTGACCTTGGAAACAATCGAGTGTAAAATCGAGTTTTAATGTCAATAATTCAGTTATGAAAAAATACATCGTCTTATGCTGTTTCCTTGTATGTAACAGTTGTATGTTGTTTTCGCAGGAAACCTTTTCGAGACTAAGTGGACATATGGCCATAGGTCAGTATCCTGCAAGTCTTGTTGTTCCATCTTTCAACCCTATTCATGCTGGTGTAAATCTAGGAATTGATCGACAATGGAATAAAAGCTCAAAACATCAAATTCTACAATCTGCGAACTTGGCCTATTTTTATCATCCTGAATTTCAGCAGGGGGTTCAATTGTTTTCAGAATTAAAATATCGATTGCAATTAAAAAATGGATTAGGGATTACCCCATTTGCAATGGGTGGAGGTTATGTCCTATCAATTTCTGATTTGACCACTCTTGAGTGGGATGAAACTACACAAACCTATACAGAGAATAAATTTTCTACACGTAATAATTGGTTGATTTCTTTAGGAGGATCTATATCTTATGCAACAGGAGTAATGATTATGGAAAGACCCCTTACTTTTTTTGCTGATTATCGAATACAAGTTCAAGGAATTATAGTCCGAGAAAATATTCCTATTTTACCATATGCCCCTGTAAGATTGGGTGTTCGATTTCCTATTCATAAAATCTCTCAAGAAAATAAATAAGTCATGACACTATTCAGATTTTCTTTTCTCCTTTGTGCAGTACTTTTTATTCATTCCTGTTCTCCTGAAGCGATTCCTCCTACAGAGATTTGCCCAGTGGAGGGCATGTTACCGCTTACGGAAGATCATCCGAAGAGTGATGAAGTAAGATCCTTAATGGATGAGTACATTGCAAAAGGGCTTCCTGGTATGACCGTTTTGATAAGTGATGACAATGGCATATGGTATGGTTCAGCGGGTTTCGCTGATATCGAGAATAATGTGGCAATGCAACCTTGCCATATCAATAAATTGGGGAGTGTTACCAAGATGATGGTAGGGGCTCTGGTTTGGCAATTGGTTCAAGATGAAGTATTATCACTTGATGATCCTATAAGTCAATATATTCCCGAAGTTGCATCAAAAATTGCAAATGGAAATGATATTACGCTTAAGATGTTGATTAATCATACATCCGGAGTGTATGATATTGCAGGTGACTTAGGATATAATTTAGCAGTTGTAAATGATTTTTCAAGAAGTTGGACGTCGGAAGAAATTCTGTCTTTTCTAGAAGGGAAGCCTGCAACAGGATTGCCAGGAGAAGAGGTGCGCTATTCAAATTCGAATACGATGTTAGTGGGAATGGTGATTGATGCGGCTACAGGTGAGCATCATGGAGAATTATTGAAGACAAGAATCTTTGATGTTCTAGGGATGAATAATACGATCTATTATAATTACGATGAAGATTTTCCAAGTCCTTATTTAGCACAAGGGTATTTAGATTTTAATAACGATGGTGGAGATATTCAGAATATATCAAATCTTAATCCAGGGAGTGGAAATGGGTATACAGGTGTTTATTCGACTGTAATGGATTTACATACTTTTTTGAATGCTTTGTTGCGAGAAAAGACCTTAACAACACCTGAGAATATTGAAAGAATATATGAAAGCATGCAGTGGGCTGATAGTGGAACTTGGAAATCTAGTATAGGTGGAATTCACGATCAGCAACGTCACATCTTACCAGAAGATCAGCATGCATATGGGCATGATGGCGGAGATATAGGGTATTCAGCGAACTTAAGTTATTTGCCACATAACAACACCATCTTTGCAGCGACCTACAATTATGGTTCTAATTTGCCGACGAACTTGAGTGACATCATGAATGAGGTAAGAGAGAAGTTGTATGTGTTATCAGCTGAATAGGGTATAACTACAGAGTAAATAGTAAAAAGTATTGCAGCTATACATGCTGAAATGTTCTATTGTATCAACGGAATTCGGCCAATAAGATGTGTATATTTAGATCCGGATAATTATAGTATTACCTATACAGTTCTATGGTCAAGAAGTTTTTTAAGTTTATTGGGATTTTATTATTGATTTATATTGTATTATGCTTGATGACCCCTTATAATAAGAGCTTAAGGAAGAGATCAATCAAAAATCAGGTACACTATTTATCACACATTTTAGATAAAGGATATGATGATGTTTTACAAAAGCGATTTCCAGAAGGGAAGCTCTTTAGTAATTGTCTATTGGCCCTTTCCATCATAGAATTTTCAGAGCAGTACGATCAAGCAAATCCTGAATTGGCTTTTAAGGTTGATCGATCAATTCAAAGAATTCAATCGGAAAAGGCACAATCTAACTTTGACAAGGAACTTGATATTGTATATGGTGTTTTTTATCAAGGATGGTCCAATCTATTATATTCAAGTTATATTAAAAGCACTCTTTTTAAGTATTCAGCCATTAAGAAAAATGTAATATCGACATCTGAATACATTGAATCAAGAATTGAGAAAGTCCAATTGGATAGTCTACGTATTTTGGATTCTTATCGGGGCTCTTATTGGCCAGCAGATAATATGATTGCTGTGTCTTCTTTAACTAATGATTCTATTAAAGTTGCATGGATTGATCTCTTAAAGAAAACATCTACTCATCCTAGTGGATTAATACATCATGCAGGAAGACAAGATAGTGTGATTAGAGGATCTTCATCTGCTATGATAGCTCATTGTTTATTAATAAGTGACTTTATAGATGCTACAGGTTACAATGAACGTTTTAAAGAAATATTTGTAGATCGTTTTTTAGAAGTTCAGTTGGTAAAAGAGCATGAAGCAGCTAGTGGTTTAAGTGACATCGATTCGGGTCCGATAGTTTTTGGTTATGGTGCGTCAGCGACTATTATGAATATCAAAACTCAGGCATCATTCGGTGATCAAGCGGCAAAAAGGACATGGGCTGCATTCAATCTATTAGCTGTTCCAGTTAATGTAATGGGAGAGAAATTTTTTCTGTTTAAGGAAGAACCTATGCTTGATTTATTTATGTTGTGGGCAAGTGTGAGTTTGTGAAGCCAATAAGAGTCTTAAAATAAAAATTAATTTAGTGTTGTAAATTACTAAACCTATTGGAAGAACTTACAAACATAATTCGTTTTTATAGAGATTGTTATCAAACAGATTTCAAAGGCATCCGAATTCAGAACTTCGTTTCCAATCAATGTGAAGAACGCCATATCCTTACTTCCAATGATTTATTTCATGAAAATATTAATGGTTTTCCGGTTAATGAAGAATGGGGCAAAAGGGTAGAGCAAATACTCTTTTTAAATGCAAAAGAAAAAGCACTTTATGCTGGATCCTACTTTATTGCAGGGATCCAAAATACATTAGGGAGAAAAAGGAAAGTCTATACACCATTATATATTCATGAATTGGATATTGAATTGCGGGATGAAGTGTACTTTTTGAGCTTAAAAGACACGCATTTTAATCCTGATTTTATTGTATTAGCCAATCAACTAGACCCCGCATTGAATTTGAATATTGATTCTATTTCGGAATATGCGCCTTCTGATCCTTTTGGTTTCGATCAATATGTTTTACTAGAACATTTTTTTAAAACGAATTTCCAAAATTGGGATATCAGTTCAATTTCAAACTATCAAAATAAGGATTTTAATTTTCAAACTTATTTCCAAAAATCAAAAAAAGTTGATCACGATAAAAGTATTTTATCTCATGTAATGATGGGGGTTTTTAAAAAGCCTTCAGGTTCATTGGGTGTTTTAACAGAATTAAACAAATTATCTAAAAAAACTTGCACATCTTCATTATTATGCCAATTATTTGGACTTCAAAGTATTAAATATGGTGGGAAGAAGAAACGGGCGATCTTTCTTCCTACTACACTTAGTTATAGTCAAGAACATGCACTTTATGCGTCAGATGTATATTCTATCAGTCAAATTATCGGTCCACCAGGTACTGGTAAATCTTATACAATTTCTGCTTTGGCTATTGATGCTATTTCCAATAATAAATCGGTACTAATTGTTACTCGAAATGTTCAATCAAGTCGAGTAATTAATACCATTATTGAAAATCAGTTTGGTTTAAAAGATACTGCAATAAAGGCTTATAGCCAGATGTATAAGCGAAGTTTGATCTCACGAATTCGTCATGCAGTGAAAACCGATCTTAATAGAATAAAGGATCCAAGTATACTGCAAAATAAAATATTTGCAGCTTTGATTTCTATTCAAAATATCGAAAAGCAAATCATTGATGTTGGGCACAATGAATATGAATGGGGAGAGTTCTATTCTCAAAATGAGCAGAATTTTTTCACATTTTTTAAGGATAAATGGATACAATACAGAAAAAGAAAGACGAAACCGATATGGAGGCTCAATTCGAAATTGCAAGGACTCCTTGAAGAGAAAAATAGATTGGTTAAAAAGTTTATTAAGTTAAAAGTGGCATTTGATTTAGCTAAAGTGGTTTCACGTAAAAGAAAAAACTTTTCAGAATTGAATCAAGCACTTCACGAAAATAACCTTACGCTTCTTGATCAAATGCTGGATGATTTGGATTTTAAATTAATCTTAAAAGCTATTCCTTTATGGATTTCAACAACAAAGGAAATTTCAAAATGCTTGCCTTTAAAAAGCGAATTATTTGATCTTGTCATTTTTGATGAAGCTTCACAATGCGATCTAGCAAGTAGTATTCCTTCTATTTATAGAGCAAAAAAGTTAATTGTTGTTGGTGATCCCCAGCAATTACGTCATATGTCCTTCCTCTCAAAAAAAAAACAAACAGTTTTAAAATTAAAAAATGAAGTAATTAACAAAGTTCCAGATTATAGAAAAGATAGTTTAATAGATTGGACATCAACATTACTTTCAAATCCTGATCAAATAAGTTTTTTGGATGAGCATTTTAGGAGCAAAACAGCGATTATTCAATTTTCTAATGAGAAATTTTACAACAACGAATTAAAATTAATAAAAGCTAAGCCAATTAATGCTTTAAATGATTCATTGGTTGTCCAATTTGTAAAAGGGAAACGCGATTCGAAGGGTGTTAATCATATAGAAGTAGACCATATCATCCAAGAGCTTAAGTTCATCATACAAAAACATCACAAGTCAATTAAACTTCATGTGCCTACTATTGGCATTTCTAGCCCTTTTACGGATCAAGTTAAGTTACTTAAAAGAAGTATTTCCAAACAGATACCACTCATTCAATTAAAAAAACATAAAGTATTAATTGGAACCCCATTTCATTTCCAAGGAGAGGAAAGAGATATCATGATGCTTTCATTTTGTATAGATAATGAAAATCTCAGAGGTAGCCTCAATTATTTAAATAGACGGGATGTTTTTAATGTATTAGTCACAAGAGCAAAAAGTAAGCAAATACTATTCGCTTCTGTTAAAGCAAATCAATTACCCGAAACTTCTTTATTGAAAGAATATCTTGAATATTCTGAAAATCAAATCATACAAACATCTAGCAATGAAAGTTATGACTCGTTTTATAAAGAAGTAAATACTTTCTTAAAAGATTTTGGTTTTAATAATATACAAGCATCGTGTATTGTCTCTGGTATTTTAATTGACCTTGTTGTTATTACTAAAGATACATTCTTTTGTATAGATTTAATAGGGTTTCCAGGGCAATTTGAAGATCAATTTAGCTTAGAAGATTTAAGAATATTGAATCGCGTAGAAGCTCCTATTTTTTTCCTTCCTTTTAGTAGTTGGTTTTTGGATAAAGACAAGACAAAAGAAAATTTGCTTAAATTTCTAAA
>JAHDGD010000172.1 GCA_020627825.1 Saprospiraceae bacterium | reverse complement strand
TATATCTTACATTCAAGAAAGAAAATAAATAAAAAAATTACCGAACGTTTGGTAAAATCAAAAATTATTTTCTACCTTTGGCATATGAGACCACAAAAGGTATTGGATATTGAAATATTAGAAGGCTTAACGAAAGTGTTTCGAGCAAATGGCTACGAAGGGACTAGTTTGAAAGAATTATCCGAGGCAACAGGATTAAAGAAGGCTAGCTTATACCATAGATTTCCAGAAGGGAAAAAAGAAATGGCAGAGGCTGTGTTGAATCATATTGGTGAATGGGTATATCATAATATCTTTAATGTATTATTGGATCAACAACTTTCTCCGAAACAGCGTCTAAAAGATGGTTTAGCTAGTATAAGGGCTTTATACAATGGGGGAGAAGAAGTTTGCATTCTTCGAGCTCTTTCTATGCAAGCTGGATTGGAATTGTATGATGAACAAATCCAAACCAGCATGAGGGAATGGCTTTCAGTATTCGAAAAACTTGGTCTAGCCTTCGGGTTTTCCATCAGTCATTCTAAAGAACTGGCTATGAAATCATTGGTTAGCATTCAAGGCAGTCTTATAGTGGCTAAAGGATTGAAAGACATTAGTGTTTTTGATCAAGCCTTAATGGAAATTGAACAGAATTATATAAAAGCTTAATTTTTTAACTAGTAATTTACCGAATGTTCGGTAATATAATATACTCATATGGAAAAGAAATACCCTTTACCTCCTTTTACAGAGGAAACTGCGAAACAAAAAGTTCAAATGGCAGAAGATGCCTGGAACAGTAAAGATCCTATTAAAATCTCTTTGGCATATTCTAAAGACACGGAATGGCGAAATCGAGACCAATTTATAAATGGTCGAGAAGAAGTTCAAGCTTTCCTTCATGATAAATGGAACTTAGAACTTGACTATAAATTGAAAAAGGAATTATGGGCCTATAAAGAAAATCGCATCGCTGTTCGATTTGAATATGAATATAGAAATGTTCATAATGAATGGTTTAGAGCATATGGAAATGAAAATTGGGAGTTTGATGAAAATGGCCTTATGAAAAAACGATATGCAAGTATAAATGATGTTTCAATCAAGGAGACAGATCGAAAATTTACATAACTGAATTACAATATAACCTAATAAATAATGAAAAGAATAGCAATAAATGGAATGGGGAGAATCGGTAGAGCCTCTCTTAAACTTATACTAGATCATCCACAATTGAAACTAGTGGCGGTAAATGATATCGCCCCAATAGAGAACATCGCATATTTACTACAATATGATAGTAGCCATGGTGTATTTGAAAAAGATGTACAGATAACAGAAGAACAGCTAATAATCGATGGAGAATCAATTCCTTTTTACACGATAAAAGATCCTGTAGAATTACCTTGGAAGCATTTAGATGTTGACATTGTAATAGAAAGTACAGGCATTTTTACAAAAGAAGAAGATGCTAAAAAACATATTGATGCTGGAGCAAAAGTAGTTGTCCTTTCTGGCCCCACTTCTAGTGGTGGTGTTCCTACGGTTGTTCATGGTGTCAATACGAAAGATGGACAAAATACTATCTTTTCATGTGCCAGCTGTACAACGAATAATATAAGTCCTGTAATGGAGATTTTGGGAAGGCGGATTGGAATCCAAAAAGCCATTATGACAACAGTTCATGCGAATACATCTTCTAACTCCGTAGTGGACGGACCGCATAAAAAAACTAGAATGGGAAGATCGGGTTTGAATAATTTAATTCCAACAACAACAGGTGCTGCGACTGCTACAACAAAAGTTATGCCTGAATATGCAGGGATTTTTGATGGAATGGCCATAAGAGTTCCTGTAGCTTTAGGTTCGCTTTCTGATATTACGTTATTAACAGCAAAGAAAACTACCAAAGAAGAAATTAATAGAATCTTTACCGAAGAAGCTTCTACAGACCGCTATCGAAACATCATAAGAGTAACACGAGATCCTATCGTATCAAGTGATATCATAAAAGACCCTCATGCAGCAATCATTGATCTTGAGATGACGAAAGTAGTTGATGGGGATTTAGTAAAAATATTGGCATGGTATGACAATGAATGGGGATTTGCCAATCAAATGATCCGACAGATTCTTACGGAAGTTTCTGTTTAAAAGAATTAAATAAAACGCATCCTAATATCTACGGGATGAACTATTAAGTATCTAATAATTATTAAATAAATCAAAAAAAATAAAAATGAAAGTTTTCGTAAATGGAGCTACAGGCTTCCAAGGTGGCGCTATTGCCCAAGCTCTTTTAAATGACAATCATCAAGTTGTAACAGTAAAAAGAAACCCTGCTGAAGGAAATTCAGCAAAGAATGGCGTTAAAGTATTGCAGGGAAGTTTAGAAAACCAAGACTCCTTAGCTCAAGCTATGAAAGGTGCACATGCCGCAGTATTTTCAATTCCTCTTGTATTCGATATGGAAGTAGCAACATCTTATGCCCAAAACTTTATTGAAGCAGCTAAAAAGGAGAATGTCGGATTGGTGATTAACAATACCACCTTTCACCTTGCTAAAGAAAGTACAGGATTTCTAGCCTTAGATATGAAAGTGGCCACCCAAAAGCTTTTTGACGCTTCGGGATTGAAGGTGATTACTTTGTCACCAAACATCTACTTGGATAATATAGCTGCACCATGGTCTATTCCTGTAATTTTGGAACACAAAGTTATAGCTTACCCTTTGGATGCTGACCAGAAAAATCCGTGGATCAGTCATGCTGACTTAGGTAAATATGTTGCAAGAGCTATTGCGAAGCCTGAGTTGGCAGGCACTACGCTTCCTATTGGTGGCAACCTGTTCACTGGGAAAGAAATCACAGCAGCAATTGGAGCAAAAATCAACAAAGATTTAAATTTTGTTTCTGTGCCTGTCGACGAATTTGAAAAACAATTGACACCAGGATTTGGTGATTTGGCCGCAAGAGAAATTTCTAATTTGTACCGTTTTATAGCGCAAAATCACTCTGAGTTTTCGGATAAGGATTTTGCTAAAACAAATGAAATTTTAGGTGTCCAGCCTCAATCAATAAATGAGTGGGTCGATACGGTTAATTGGTCAGCGAACTAAACGGAAGTATTAGTACTCATCGTGGTTCCTGTTAAATGGGACCATGATCAGTACACATTTTTACATAGTATAGCGAATCATAAAAGTAGAATAATGAAAAGAGTAACTGCAAAAATTGACAAGGCCAAATACAGAACGGTCTTTACCGATGGCACTCATCAAGTAATAGGAGATGAACCCGCTCCGTATGGAACAGACAAAGGTACAGACCCTTATAGTTTATTATTGATGTCTTTGGGGGGGTGTGTTGCCATGACCATCCGTATGTATGCAGACAGGAAAAAATGGGATTTGGAAGGAGTGGAAGTAACTTTATCTCAAGAAAGAGTACATAGCAAGGACTGTGAAGATTGCGAGTCATCAGAAGGGTATGTTCATGTAATTGAAAAGAAAGTACAACTTATTGGCAATCTCGATGAAAAGCAACGAGAAAGACTTATGGAAATTGCGGATAAATGTCCTGTCAATAAAACATTATTAAACGAAATTAAAATAAAAACTTTTGCTGAGTAATAACTTTCACTTTCTGACTTCTTTTCCTATGTAACGGGCTACTCGCACTTGTACAATAAGCCAGAGTTAGCATGTAAAGTAAGTCTTAAATACAATTATTTTCAGAATAGAAATAGATAATAACTAAAAGAATAAATTATGAATGTCTTTAATAAATTTTTAATTTTCTTAAAGTCAAAACAAGAATCGATCTCATCTTCTACACCAGAAGGATTGTGTCCAAACTGTTGGGGGAGACAAGAATATGGAAATAAATTTTATAAAGCCATGAAAACTTATGACATAGATATAAATACCAATGATGTTCAAGTTGGCTGGATTCAAGATTATTTCAATAAAAACCTAAGGGGAATTACTCTTGAATCTAAAGAAGATGGTTTAGTCTGTGGTAATTGTAAAATTAAATATAAAATTATTTGAATGAAAAAGATCAATAATGAAACTTTTTCAAAACATCCTTCACGTTTCGAACTTCGCAAGGGCAAAGAGCATCGCGATAGTCCGAAGTGTTCATATGGTAATTCTTATAGATGGATTGGTTATGATTTAGAAACTAAAGAGTACGTAAGGTTTACCAAAGGAGTGTTCAAGAAGTTGATTCGTTCAAAAATAGATAATTGAATATGATTATAAAAGAAGCTTTAGCGACTATTCCTATTACAAACCCCGAAAGGGCAAAAGTATTTTATACTCAAGTCATGGGATTTGAACTGGATACTTTGAGTGATAATAAGGGAATGTATTGGGTGAAAATTGCTAATAGTAGGTTTCTGCTCTTCCGTAGTGAAGTAGAAAGTAAAGCAGAACACACTACGTTAAGTTTTACAGTTGAAAATATCGAGAAATCACTTTCGACTCTTGAATCAAAAGGTATCCAGTTTTACGAAAATAAAGGAAAGAAGATATTCGACTTAGATGGAAGTAAGTCAGCGTGGTTCAAGGATACCGAAGGAAATAATCTTGAAATCTGTCAGCGGCCCTAACATTTTAAAAAAAACTTATAAAACTAAAATAAGATGAAATCAAAATTTGTAAGTGACATTGCATTCACCACTGCAGTTAAAAAAAGACAGGAAGAAATGGGGTCCAGAAAGACCTATCAGAATATGGCTGAGAAAAGAGATTGGCAAACTAAAATTACGGAACAGCTTCGTTATTTTATTAGCGAAAGAGATTCATTTTATATGGCATCTGCCAACGCTGAAGGTCAACCTTATATTCAACATAGAGGTGGGCCAAAGGGGTTTTTGAAAGTTTTAGATGAAGAACATCTCGCATTTGCAGATTTCACTGGAAATCGCCAATATATTTCTGTTGGAAATTTTGATGAAAACAACAAAGTACATCTGTTTTTAATGGATTACCCAAATCGAAAGAGGATTAAAATATGGGGTGAAGCTACTGTCATTTCTCATGACTCCAATCTTGAAAATAAATTGAAAGATGAGGAGTATGAAGTGCCTATTGAACGCGTCATTAAAATAAAAGTAACAGCTTGGGATGTAAATTGTCCTCAACACATTCAGCAGCGCTATACCCTAGAGGAAATAAGACCATATCTGGACCAATTATAAACCCATATATAATTGAAGAAATCTTGGTTTAAAATGTAACTTCGGAGTAAAGTATTAAACCAAAATGTTTTGCTGATGTTGCATGCTTTTTGGGCTCGAGCCCAAAAAAATATAATATTATATAGTGCTGAAGGAAATCATTATCTTCCATAAATAATGTGTGATTTGGATACCAAAGATGAGGTGAAGCAAATTGATGTTATCGTTGTAGGGGCAGGACTAGCTGGATTAACAGCTACCTACTTGCTGAAAATGAAAGGATTCAACGTAAGGGTTGTGGAGGCAGACTCGAAAATAGGAGGGAGAATAAAAACTGTTGTAGAAGATAGACGTATATATGAGCTTGGAGCTACATGGGTTTTTGATCATAATACGACCTTAAGAACTCTGCTTAAGAAATTGAACATTAAGCTCTACAATCAATTTGTTGAGGGTCTGGGACTTTATGAAATAGATAAAGCAAATAGACCTCACGGATTTGATACCAAACAGGTGAGTGGTGGAACGCCTTATTACAAAATAAAGGGAGGATCTGCACAAATAGTGCAAAAACTTTTTCAATTAATAGGAGAAGATTTTGTAAAACTTGGTACTAAGATAAAAGCAATAGAATCTAAGCACGAACACATCAAAGTTATTTCAGAAAAAGGCGAAAAGTTCAAGGCTCGGTATGTAATTGTTACGGTGCCGCCTAGATTACTTGAAACGAGTATTTCTTTTCATCCGATTCTTCCTTCTGAAAAAGTTGCAGTTATGCGTTCTACTCATACCTGGATGGCGGAGTCCATAAAATTTACCATTCACTTTACGCAGGATTTTTGGAGAAATAAAGGGTTGGCAGGTATGATCGTAAGTGGAGTGGGGACGATTATGGAAGTTCAGGATCATAGTTCACCTGAAGATGGCACATATGCTTTGCTAGGATTTTTAAGAGAGGATGCAATAACTCTTTCATTAAAAGAAAGGGAGAAAATAGTTGTTGAAGATTTGGTTCGCATATTAGGGGAAGAAGCTAGTGACTATATTGCCTACAAAGATGCCACGTGGGCTGATGCGCCTTTAACAAGTTCTGTTTCAGTTAATAGGGGGTTAACAATTCATCAATACAATGGACATGATGTATTGGTCAGACCAGAAATGAACGGAAAGCTTTTGTTTGCAGGAGCTGAAACCTCAAAGATTAATCCGGGCTATATGGAAGGTGCTGTTTTGTCAGCATTTCGCGTTGTCAAAGAAATAGAAAAGGCATCTAAAAATTAAACAGCGAATTTTGTATTTTTTGTTAAGTTTGATTGTGACGAAGGAAAAGACCAGAGGTTTAAACGACACTAATCTTTTTGCACTACAAATAGAATTATTTATTTAAGTTTAAGAAAATAGAAAACACATCATTATTTAGGTGCTAATTAAAATTGTATATGGAACATAAAATCTACACAGGCTCTATGCTGGCCATCACAAAAGGATTCTTAAAAGGGAAATTTAAACTGATGTATTGTGGTTTATTGAACGAACATACATTTGCCATAACTCCTTATATAGCCGAAGGATACCAAGGATTTAGTCCTACCATTTTTTACAGTGCAAAAAGCGCTGTCATACATATATTGGATAAACCTTTTGATGTTTTGGAAGTGAATGCGGAGTACATTGTGCTAGGAAATTAATGCTAGGAAACACTTTAGTATTCGATTTCGAAGCATGTAGGACGAAAGTTAGCAGGATTATTATTTTTGGGCTCGAGCCCAAAAAACATTGTATCAATTAAATAAATCACAAAATCACAATATGCGTACCATTTTCCAATTCATCCTATTATTCTTTTGCATTCATTTTCTACCCATTAGTCTTTTCTCACAAACATCATCAAAGGATGTTATCGATAAGTTCACAGAGAAGTATACCCAAATGTATCAAAATGAAGACTTTTCCATTGTAAAAGATTTCTATAGTGACAGCATCAGATTAATGCCTGAATTTCAAGAAACAGTTATGGATCTTGAAGATGTAGCATCGTATTATAAGGCACTTTTTGAAAGGTTTACGATAAAAGAATACAATAGATCGATCCATGAAATGCTTGACTTGGGATCTAGAATTATAGAAATAGGTCAGTTCAATATGAAATTGTCTGATCTCGAAGGAGAATATGCACTGGAAGGGAAATATGTGAATATATGGATTGTACAAGCGGATAAATCGCTAAAACTGTTTACGGAGGCATGGAATTACAATCATGAAATTGATTTTGGACACAAACTAGTTTTCAAAGAAGTGCCTTCAACTAGAATGGCTTTACAAGCTCATGTTCCCATAACTGACAATATTAGTTTTGAATTAGCAGGACTAAATGCGTTAATGGAATTGATTATCTCTGAACATGACGGTAAATTATGGTCTAAATTTTATGCAGATGATGGCATCAGTTTGCACAGTTTCGCACCTATGAATATAGGGAGGAAAGAATTAGATACATACTATCTGGAGCATGCTGAAGAGATGCCTGTATTTGAAAAACTTGATGTCAGAACCGATCGTATTGAGGAGTTAGATGGCTATGTAATAGAATATGCTACAGCGATTGCAAACTGGAGAATGGATGAATGGTCGGGAATAAGTACGAGTAAAAATATCAGAATTTGGAAAAGGCAATCTAATGGGTCATTGAAGATCTATAGATTGATCGCAATGTATGATTTGTAAAAAGAATCTATTGGTTGACAGTATAGTAGTAAGGACGAAATGAGTGAATTAGCTTTTGATTTGTTTTACTTTTATCTGAC
>JAHDGD010000016.1 GCA_020627825.1 Saprospiraceae bacterium | reverse complement strand
TATCAAGTATTATTGAGGGTAAAAGGGAAGAAAACGATAGTTGGTAAATATGTTGCATCATGCGAAAAACGTGGTAAAAATATTAATCAGTGTTTTATAGATGAGCCATGGCGAATTATAAGTGAGCAATTTAGAATATTCCATAGTGTGTATGCAAAATGGGTAAACAAATTAAGAGACAGGAGCGGAGGGTTAGTAAAAAGCAGATTTGAAAGGTACTATTTCGACAGTGATTCAGAATTTTCGACATACTATGAAGAAATGGAGCAAGGCAAAGAAATTATCAGTCAGAAAAACAGGAGATACAGGGTGAGTAAAAGATGGAAAATGGGGGTAAGGTGGTGGATGTATCGGGGGGCTGGGAAAGTGGGAGGTTCGATTATAAAAGCGTTTCCAAGTCACGTAGTATCAAATTTAGTGAAATTCACAAAGTCACTCCACCAATCCCACCCACCACCACCAAAATCAGCATAATTAGCCTCTACTTCAATTCATTTAGAATTAATCTTGAACCTATTGTTCAATCCGCTTCTCCTCTATTTACTGTTTTCAACAGTAATCTTAAAATCGCTGTGCCTTGATCCAACTTATTTCCTTGATAACTTAGCCGAATGAGCTGTAGACCATCTAATGCGAGCTAAAATTACTTCAAAATCAAAGATTCATTAGCATTTTCAGATTATCAATTGCGATGCTTTTTCAAATCTTTTAATTCACTTGATTTTCTAGTAATTTCACCTCTCATGACAAAGCTTCAATATTCACTTCAGGTTATAAATAAAAGCGGTTTACATATAATTGATGATGACATTGTTCCTCACTATGATCGATTTATAGAAGCTGGAATGATAACAGAAGATGCTCTTACTTTATATGAAAGGAAAAATAATCGTAAAGTTACTAGGCTCAATGAAAACCAAGCTATTATTTATCAAGGTGACACTAAAGAGAAAATTGGATATTGAAAGGAGCATTTTTGATTTTTGAGCGTTCTATTATAAATCTGTAAAATGAAACCATATATACTTACCTTATTATCCATTTATTCCATCATAAGCTTTTTATCCTGCAGACAAGTTGAAGTTGAATTTGATTGTGATGAAGTAGATACTCAAATTACAGAGATTGACCACGAAGTGGGAACATTTGTTTTCCCTTCCTTTATGAATTCTATTTCGTTCAATTATGAACAAGCAGCTATTTCAATTGTAATAGAGGGATTCGAAATCACTTCAGATACCGAAACCAGTTGCTTTGCATTTACCCCTTTGCCACAAGTTCTTGAAAGTATTCGCATCGCTTCACCTGAGATAATAGAAAGTAAAGGAATGACATTTGATGCTAATTCGGACATATCAGAACTTTTTAAGATTCAACATGAAGAAGACAGTTACTCGATTAATGATTTCATTATTGCTCACCAAAATGCACCTACAATCTTTCATATGGAAGGAGATGAATTGATTTTTCAACTGCAAGAGGCCCCTGATGCATTTATTAACCAAGCCTTTACCATAGAATTTATATTTACGGATTCGAACAGTATTGTCGCTGAAATCCCTTTATTCCAAGCGAATTAATAAGAATTCAGTATTTCGTTAAACGTTTTGATTTTGAGTTCTTTTATGTCTTTTTCATCAGAAAAGAAATAAACGATTTTAGTTTTATTCGGAAGTATATCGAAAAAATTATCGCTAAATCTTCCTTTACTTTTTGTAAATAGAAAAACATCTTTTTGAAGCGTTTTACTTGATAATTTGACTTCGAATCTGTCGCTTTTCTTAACTATTTCATAGTCCACTTCTCCTGCTGGCAATTTTAAATTCTTATGCCGATCCAAATAAAAATACACTTCCTTATCTCGAAATCGAGTTCTTAAGAATACATCGTTCTTTCCAAAAGATGACACATCCAAAACATGTTTCAATTCACTAGAATTCTCTTTCACATCTATTGACACTTTTTCTGATTTTAAGACTTTACCATAAAAATCCAGCACATCTACATATAACACTCCATCATACTCTTCAAAATTATCATTCACCACATATGTTTCTACTTTATTGCCTACCAATTTCGAGGAAATCAAAACATCTTCAAATGCTTTTTTCGTTTTAAAATGCATCGCTTTCCAATTCCCTAAATAATCGATACTTGACCATGAAATAACAGGCCAACAATCATTAAGCTGCCAGTACAATGTGCCCATATTGTAGGGCTTTGCTCTTCTTTGGGCTTCAAAGCCCATAACCATACCATTCGCCTGCATCAATTGACTTATATAAACATAATCCTCCGATTTATCCGGCACAGGGTAATCTCTTTCCATATAGTTTTTTATAATTGAATATCCTCGAGGATGCTTTTGATGTGTTTCGAATGCTTTTGTTTGGATATCATATGATGCTCCCTTGTTAATGTATTGAATGGCTTCATAACTAGGAAATGCTTGAAAACCAAATTCACTCATAAACCGTGGCACATTGTCGATGAGATGTTCGAACGGGTATTCATCATGCCATATAAACCAATCATGTGCATCGCCTTCTGTCTTATGCAAAGGATCTCCTCTTCCATATCTTGGGGAACTTTCCCAATAATCCAACTCCTCATGAAATTCGGAAACAACTTCAGGTAATAGTCTATTAAATACAGCTTGATAATGCTCCCATATTTCTGCTTTTTCTTCTTCTGTTCTTCCTGTTTGCCAACCCCAACGATGCCAAGCTTCATTATTTTCATTATTGCCACACCACAATACAAGTGAAGGATGATGTCTCAATCGTTTCACTTGATCGATCGCTTCTTGTTTCACATTCTCTATATACGCCTCATCACCTGGATACATAGCACAGGCAAACATAAAATCCTGCCACACCATTATTCCTTTTTCATCACACAACTCATAAAATATATCCTCCTCATAAATCCCTCCTCCCCAAACACGAAGCATATTCATGTTAGCTCCAACTACATCATTTAATAATCGCTCATAATCAGTAACTTGAACTTGACTCTGAAAACTATGTTGTGGAATATAATTCGCGCCTTTCGCGTATACTGGAACTCCATTTATTTCGAAATAAAACGTCTCTCCGATGCTATCTTTTTCAGTTACTAATCTAGCCGTTCTCAATCCTTTTTTTGTATTGAATTGATCTATGACATCATTTCCATTTTTAATTACTACATGAATATCATAGAGATAAGGGTCACCGATATTGTGTGGCCACCATTTTTTAGGATTTTGGATGTCGAATGGTACAGAAACCGATTTACTATTCTTTTCAATATTCCTGGTGACTTGAAGTTCATTATTTACATATACTTGAACTTTTAACTCAGTAGGTACCTGATCCGTTAATGAAATTTGTGCTTGTAGTTTAGCTACCTCATCTGATAATTGATTTTGTTTTATGTATACTTGATCTATTCGTGTCGCATTCCAAGCTAACAATTCGATAGGCCTTGAAATTCCACTTGTGATTAATACTGGACCCCAGTCCCATCCATAGTGAAACTGTGGTTTTCGAGTAAATACTCGACCTTCCACTGGCATTTTATAAGATAATTTTGCTTGTGCAACTTGTTCGTATGTCGATGTTTTCTCAAAAACGATTCTTAAGTTATTTTTCTTCTTAAGATGTTTTTTTATATCAATTTCATATGTTCTGAATGCATTGTTGGTTTGTGCTATTTCAACATCATTTAAAAATATACGCGCATAGGTATCTAGTCCTTTAAATCGCAAGGTGACATGTTCTTTTGTTAAAACATTCTGATCAATAGAAAAAGACGTTTTATATTCCCAGTCTCTTTCTGAAATCCATTGAACATCCAATTCATTATTAGCTTGAAACGGGTCATCTATTTTTCCTAATCTAAGCAAATCAGAATGAACCTCGCCTGGCACAATTGCCTCATTCCATTGCGTTCCCTCCACTTCTTTGAATTGCCAGTTTTCATTGATTGGTTGAACATAATATTGATCACTTTTTGTGGCACATCCTACCAAGATTAGCAGTAAAACAAATAAAAAAGGTGTTTTCATTTATTAGGTTTTAAGACGTTTATAAGGGCACTAATTCTATCTTGATCTGATATTTTGATATGGGTTTCCCCAAAATGCGATGGGCTATTCATTGGAACTTTGGGCTTGATATCCTTTTGGATCTTGGAAGTCAGTGATGCGTGTAATTCAGCGAACCCATTGTTTTTAAAAAGCATTGCGTTTCGCGAATTTACACCTCCTCCAGGCATGACTATAAGGCCTTCTTTGCTCTTTTCTTTAAGAGCCACAAGTAGATCCATTCCTTTTTCAGCTGTTTGCTGTTGTCCAGATGTCAAAATTCTTTTTACACCTATATCTGTTAATTCATCTATAGCATGAAGTGGATTCGGCGTCCAATCAAAAGCTCTATGAAAAGTAAAAGGCAATGGAGCTGATAAGGCAACCAATTCAGTTGTTCGTTTTATATCAATCGTATGGTCATGATGAAGTACACCTGAAACAATGCCGTGACACC
This sequence comes from Saprospiraceae bacterium, assembly GCA_020627825.1. GTDB lineage: Bacteria > Bacteroidota > Bacteroidia > Chitinophagales > Saprospiraceae > JAHDFB01. Next base: position 38,347 of record JAHDGD010000016.1, on the reverse strand, counting down.
CTAGTTCCTTACACATGGCTACATTTTCTTTCATAATGTCAAACTCCTCTTTCGAATACGTAAAATGGCCACTTCTTGGCCGTATCAATACGAAGATATCAATCTCCAACTGTTCTACAACTTTTTTGATCATTCCATAAGATGGTGTAATCCCTCCTACTGCAAGTTCATTGCATAGTTCTACTCGATCAGCGCCTGCCAATGCTGCGTTTTTAGCAGATGCATATGAATTTGCACATATCTCTATTTTCATCTATTGGTTGATCATTATTTCATCAATAAAAGTCCATGCTTTGTTTCCTTCTCCTTGAAATCCTTGAGGGATTACCCCATAATTCGGAATAAACAGTTGGATCGACTGCCCTATTACTCCTTTGCAATTGATTTCAACAGGTATAATATGATTTGTGGATTCTTTTGTCTCTACGCTCTCTACTAATTCCCCATCTACCATTAATTCTACATAAGATGGACTGTAAATCCATTGTCCATTTGCATTATAAAATCGCGTGCGTATATTGTCCAGTTTCGTTGGTTTATTTAAATCGATAGAAATGGTTACATCATTCCCCCAAAAACCTAGCCATTCTTTGTCTCCATATCGTTTGTCATGACCAGATATTCCGTTTAATAAACCTTGAGGACCACTACCTGGATATGCTGGATGAGGATCAACGTTTATAGTTATTGCCTTCCCCACTCCTTCATGCATGCGTATGTCTTGTTCAAAAACACGTCCCAACTGTTCTTTCTGATTATATACAGCTGCCTTGATATGAGTCGACTCATCAATTTTAATCGGTTCATCATATTTTATTGCCTCCTCCGAAGGAGTGCTTTCATCCAATGTATAAAAAATGGGAAATTGATCTGATTCTGCTTTCAAACTATAAAACATTGAATCATTCGTAACATTTACATTTCCTTCAATTTCATATAGATGATTAGCAAAATTATAATCGAGCATACGCAGCCTTTCATTTACATGTTCAAGACGCATTATAAAATCGTCATAGGACTTAAGGTCTTTATCTGTCCATACCACTTCGCTCATGGCTAACATTCTAGGAATCGCCATATATTCCACCTGATCCTCAGTTTTCATATATTCCGTCCAGACATTTCCTTGTGCTCCTAAGATGTATGGTATAAATTCAGGTTCTAAAGATCTAGGAATAGGATCATACGCATAGACTTTTTTAAGCGGTAAATAGCCACCAATCGCTAACGGCTCATCAGCATGCTCATTCTGATAATAGTCGAAATAACAATGTGATGTAGGCGTCATAACAACATCATGTTTTTGCTCGGCAGCTGATATGCCTCCTTCAACACCTCGCCAAGACATAACTTTTGCTTTGGGCGCAAGCCCTCCTTCCAAAATTTCATCCCAACCTATTATTTGCCTTCCTTTTCCATTTAAATAGGTTTCTATTCTTTTAATGAAATAAGATTGTAATTCCATTTCATCTTGAAGGCCTTCTTTTTTCATTAATGTTTGGCAATGCTTACAATTTTTCCACCTAGTTTTGGGAGCTTCATCTCCACCAATGTGAATCACTTTACTGGGAAATAAAGACAAAACTTCGTCCAAAACATCCTTTAAAAAGTCGAATGTATTTTCCTTGGGACAATACACTTCATCAAAAACTCCCCATTTAGTCGCTACCTCAACTTGCTCACCTGAACAACCCAATTCTGGATATGCAGCAATTGCTGCTTGTGAATGGCCAGGCATCTCGATTTCAGGTATAACCGTAATGTGACGATTTGTTGCATATTGGATAATGTCTTTCACATCTTCTTGTGTGTAATACCCGCCATAACGTTCTCCATCATATAGCTGCGGATTATCATTATAATGCCCTACAAGAGTTTCTTTTCTGTAAGAACCTATGGAATTCAACTTGGGATATTTTTTTATTTCGATCCTCCAGCCCTGATCATCTGTTAGATGCCAATGAAATCTATTCATTTTCAAAAGTGCCATGAGATCAATGTATTTTTTAATAAAATCAACAGAGAAAAAATGACGCGATACATCTAGATGCATACCCCTGTAAGGAAATCTTGGAGCATCATGAATCGATATACAAGGAAGGATGGTATGTTCTATGGTATGTTGGTGTTCCATTTCAGCAGGAAGAATTTGTCTGAACGTTTGGAAGGCATAAAACACCCCTTTAGCTGAAGAAGCTTTGATGCTTATATGTGAATGGGTGATGTCTAGTATATACCCTTCCTCTTTCAAGATACTGGGATCAAACTCTATTCTCAACAGCGCCTTTTCAGGTGAAGCATCGTATTGAAGATCAAAATATGGAAGATAAATAGTTGAAATAAAGTCATTTATATCATGGAATTCAGGTGCTAAAAAAAGGTGAATAGAACGGTCAATTTGCAAATTCCCTTTTTCGAATTTTATTTGGTTCGGCTTAGGAATGATAAACACTTCATCTACAACATAAGACTTTCCAGTACAACTTGTCAGGAGTAAAACCAAGGCGATAATGAATAATGAGAAATTGTGAGACATTTCTTTATATTTGATTCTTCATATACAATTATACCAAATATAATTGTAAGTAATCTTTTGCAAAAATGACCACACGAATCAATTGCCTTCTTTTTATTGTACTTTATTTATCCTCGTGCCAACAACAAACAAATCAATCACCACTCAAAGATCAACAACTAGTTAACTTTGTTAATCCTTTTATTGGAACAGGCGGTCATGGGCATACTTATCCAGGAGCTGTATTACCATTTGGAATGATGCAACTTAGTCCCGATACTAGACTTGATGGCTGGGATGGATGTTCAGGATATCATTACAGTGATGAACACATTTATGGATTTTCTCATACGCACTTGAGCGGAACAGGTGTTAGTGATTATGGAGACATCTTATTAATGCCCACTAATGAAGTTAATTTTCATAACGGGGGAGATGGAAACAAAGGATATCGAGCGCCATTTTCACATGCTAATGAAAAAGCATCGCCTGGATATTATGCTGTGCATTTAGATTCGACGGATATTAATGTTGAATTATCCACATCAATGCGAAGTGGTATCCATAAATATATTTTCCCTTCTTCGGAAAATCAAATCATCATTTTAGATCTGGAACATAGAGATGAATTATTATCTGGAAAAATTGAACGCTTATCATCCACAGAAATACAAGGACATCGCTTTTCAAACGCATGGGCAAAAGAACAAAAACTTTATTTCTACTTGACACTCTCTCATCCGATCAAGGAAGGCAATTCTTTTTGGGTTCAACCCAAAAATGGTGACAAAAAGGTAGCCATACATTTGGACAACCCCAATAACGAAGAGGTATTTATAAAAATAGGGATATCGGCAGTAGATATTGAAGGAGCTAAACAAAATCTGGAGCAAGAAATCGGTAAAAAATCTTTTCAACAAGTAAAAGAAACAGCTCAAAATATATGGGAAAAGCAACTTGAAAAAATTGTGATAGAAAGCGATAATATAGATTACAAAACGAATTTCTATACCAGCATGTATCATGTTGCCTTAGCCCCCAATTTATATCATGATGTGGACGGTAGATATAGAGGCATGGATTTAGAAATTCACGAAACAAAAGATTTCGATTATTACACAGTATTCTCCTTGTGGGATACATACAGAGCTGCACATCCCTTATATACTATAATAGAACAAGAAAGGACCAATGATTTTATTAACACATTTATAGCAAAGCATAATGAAGGTGGAATCATGCCGATATGGGATCTGTCAGCAAATTATACGGGCTGCATGATAGGTTACCATGCTGTTCCAGTAATTGCTGATGCTTATATCAAAGGAATTCGATCCTATAATGCTGATGACGCATTGGAAGCAATGATTCACAGTGCAAGTCAAGATCAACTAGGACTAGCGTCTTATAAAGAATATGGATATATCCCTGTTGAAAAGGAAAGTGAATCTGTGTCAAAAATATTGGAATATGCCTATGATGACTGGACGATTGCCCAAATGGCAAAGGCCATGAACAAAGAAGATCGATATAAGGAGTTCATTCAGCGCGCTCAATTTTACAAAAACAGTTATGATCCAAAATCTCAATTTATGAGAGGGCGTTTCAGAAATTCTTGGTTTTCACCATTCGATCCATACGAAGTTAATTTTAATTATACAGAAGCGAATGCATGGCAATATAGTTACTACGTACCACAAGATGTATCCGGATTTATTTCATTGTTAGGAGGGAAAGAACAATTGGTTCAGCGACTTGATGCTATATTCTCTGCAGAAAATGAAACTTCAGGTCGAGATCAAGCAGATATCACAGGATTAATTGGTCAGTATGCTCATGGTAATGAACCTAGTCATCATATAGCCTATTTATATAATTTCGTAAACCAACCTTACAAGACGCAAGAAAAAGTTCACGAAATATTAACCACTTTATACACCAACACACCAGATGGTATTTCTGGTAATGAAGATTGTGGTCAGATGAGTGCTTGGTATGTATTCAGCTCTTTGGGATTTTACCCAGTTACACCTGGATCACAGGATTATATCATAGGCACTCCTCTATTTAAAAAAGCAAACATTCAACTTGAAAATGGGAAATCCTTTTCAATTACTGCAAACAATCTTAGTGATGCAAACAAATATATTGCTTCTGCGATTTTGAATGGGAAAAAACTCGATCGTTCTTATATTACTCATGAAGAAATTATGAAAGGCGGAGAATTGAGTTTTGAAATGAGTGACCATGCCACGGAATGGGCAACTCAAGAAGGAGAAGCACCTGTTTCAGAGATAAAAGACTACCCTATTGTACCTCCTCCATTTATTGCTAAGGGAGAAATCGCTTTCACAAATGAAACGCTTGTAACTTTACAATCTATTGACCAAGAATCGAACATTTACTACAGTTTCGATGGATCTGAATACAGCCCTTATACGACTCCAATTTCTCTGAATGAAGCAGGAGAACTTAGAATCTATTCAGATCGAAATGGAGAAAAAAGTCCAACCATTTCGACTTTTTTCTTTAAAATTGATCCCAACTTATCTGTTAGTTTAGGAACAGAATATGCGAACCAATATAATGGAGGTGGACCAAATGCATTAATAGATGGCACCTTTGGAACTGAAGATTTTAGAACGGGAACGTGGCAAGGATATTTTGACAAAGATCTTATTGCTACTGTAAATAAGGGGAAGATTGAAGAAATGAAGGAGATAAAGGTCAATTTTCTTCAAGATCAACGTTCATGGATCTTCTACCCAACCGAAATAAAATGTAGTGTATCAAAAGATGGAAAGTCCTTTAAAACGATTGGTATAGAAAAAATTGATGCTTCCAAAGCATCAGAAGATGTACAGGTAAAAACGATCACGTTCCAACCCAACGGATCGTATAAATATGTAAAAATAGAAGCAAAAAAATTAGGCATTTTACCAGAATGGCACCTCGGATATAAGCACGACGGAAGAAGCTGGCTATTTGTCGATGAAATCACAATCCAATAAAATGAAACAAAATTCAACTTCACAACGCACCGCCTTTATACTTTTAACTGTGTTGTTTTTCCTTTGGGGATTTATTACAGTATTAGTTGACTCATTGATCCCAAGATTAAAAGAACTTTTCACTTTATCCTACTTTCAAGCGGGAATGGTGCAATTCGCTTTTTTCGGTGCATTCTTTCTTTTGTCCATTCCGGCAAGTTTTATACTTTCAAAAACGGGCTATAAAAGAGGAATTATTCTAGGTCTTTTCACAATGGCATTCGGATGCCTATTATTTTATCCTGCCGCTTCTTTTCGCGAGTTTGGTATTTTCATGCTAGCGTATTTTATATTAGCAGGTGGTATTACAATCCTTCAAGTTGCTGCTAACCCTTATGTTGCAGTGCTAGGTAGTGAAGATGGTGCTTCCAGTCGATTAAATTTATCACAAGCATTTAATTCTCTTGGAACAGCAATTGCGCCTGTTATAGGTGCTGCCTTTATTTTAAGCGATACAATTAAATCAAAAACTGAAATTGCAGAGTTGACAGATACGGCGCGTGAAACTTACCTTTTATCTGAAGCAGCTGCCGTCCAAACTCCATTTCTTTATCTTGCAGGATTTATTATTTTAATTGGGATTTTCTTCTTTTTCATTCAGTTACCTAAAGTTATATCAGACACTTCAACGGGAACGTATGCTGATGCTTTTAAGCAAAAAAATCTGATGCTTGGAGTATTAGGTATTTTCTTTTATGTAGGTGCTGAAGTAGCTATAGGGAGTTACCTAGTCAATTATTTCTTGGATATGAATTTAGCGACAATGATCAAGGAAAACACCTTTATGACCTCCATTGCAGAACGTATTTTAAATTCGGGTATAACAGAAAATGATAGCAAAGCAATTGTTGGTGTTTTTGTAACATTCTACTGGTCAGGCGCCATGATCGGCAGATTTATAGGCTCTTATCTAACAAAAGTGATACGTCCGGGAAGAGTGCTTCAAATATTTGCTACGATAGCTATCCTATTGATCATTCTTTCGATCAATACGACTGGATTTGTTTCAATGTGGAGTATATTAGCTGTGGGATTATTTAATTCCATCATGTTCCCTACAATTTTTACGCTAGCAATTGATGGTATAGGAGGGTTAAAACCCAAAGGCTCTGGACTATTGTGTACAGCGATCGTAGGTGGAGCGGTTATTCCGCCTTTATATGGCTTAACGACAGATATGATAGGGTTTAAAATGGCCTTGATTCTTGTTATTTTCTGCTACGCATACATCATGTGGTATGGATTTAAAAATGCTAGAAAACCCATTAGTATATGAAACGAAGAACATTTCTAGAAAAAACATCCTTAACAAGTCTAAGTTTTACTTCAGCAATCTTATTACCTGGATGTATTCAATCAAAAAAGCTTACACCGACTAATAACAACGAGTTAAGTCCTCAAGAAGAAGGGTTCCCTCCATTTCCTATCGCCATTTGCACTTGGGGATTTATGGATGCCAATCAAGCTGCTGGCGAAGCTTTAATGAATAATGTTAGCTCGCTAGATGCTGTTATACAAGGTGTTCATGTAGAAGAACAGAATATTTATAATACGACTGTTGGGAAAGGTGGTGCACCGGATAGAGATGGAAATGTTACACTGGATGCTTGTGTAATGAATAGTGATGGTAATTATGGAGCCGTTTTATGTGTTCAAAACATATCAAATGTTGCAGCATTAGCACGGAAAGTTATGGAAGAAACACCTCACGCTATTCTTGCTGGTCAAGGTGCTGAAGATTTTGCATATGCCAAAGGTTTCAAAAAAGAAAATTTGCTGACAAAAGATTCAGAACAAGCATGGGAAGAATGGAAAAAATCTTCTCATTACAAACCTGTTATCAATATCGAAAACCACGATACGATAGGCATGCTCGCAATCGATAAAAATGGAGATCTTTCTGGAGCTTGCACAACTTCTGGTCTTGCTTACAAAATGAAAGGTCGTGTAGGAGATTCAGCTATTATAGGAGCAGGGTTATATATAGACAATGAAATAGGAGGTGCTGTAGCTACTGGACTTGGAGAAGAGGTACTAAAAACTGTAGGAAGTTTTTTGATTGTAGAATTAATGAGAAATGGAATGCATCCACAACAAGCCTGTGAAGAGGCTATTCGTCGAATTGTCAATAAAAGTACTAATTATAAAGACTTTCAAATAGCTTACATTGCCATAAACAAAGCAGGTGAGGTCGGTTCATTCTGTATTCATGAAGGTTTCACCTATATGAAATTCCAAGATGGGAAAAATATGAACGTACGTTCAGCATCGTATGTAAAATGATTATCCGCTGCCCCAACAAACAAAGCAGTACAAATATAAAGGCTAAATAGCTTCGTTTTTACAGGTATTTTTGAAAACAACGACTATTCTCCATGCCTATATAATGTCCATAATTGGGAATGATTTTATATCCATTTTTATGATATAGATTTATTGCTTTATGCTATCTAATACCTGTTTCCAGAATTAGTTTTTTTACACTAAGTTCCATTGTCCATTTTTCCAGTTCATTTAAACCCACAATATGCAATAGAAAATCTATTCTGACCTAAACTGCCTTTGAAATAAAAGCTACGCCAACTTTTGTTCACTCACCATAGTTGTGACTATGATTCATGCACAAAAGTCGTTATTTCTTTGACATTTCAGGTCTCATCACGAAGTTCTATTGCATAATGTGGGTTAAAACTTTTGAAGCAGCGCCTCTTCCTCTAGCAGATGATTTTGTGTACATCCTTTTTACTTCCATAACATTTTCACCAGCTGCTTTTCTTGCACCACAAGCAATGAACTCTTCTCCATCTCGTATCAATACAACATACTTTATAAGGTCAATCCCGTTGAATTGATTGTAAAATTCATGTTCATCTTGATCTGTAATTTTCAAGTAAGCATCTAGTTTGCTAACTAAAGCAACAAAAGCTGGATGTTTCGAATGAGTACGAATCACAACCATAACAGACCTTTTGGACGTAAGTCCCTTAAAATCATAAAGCTTGAATGAGATCGTATTGCGTTAATATTGCAATATCACCTTTCGCATCTTTTGTAAGAACTGCCGGAGTATCCTTATTTATATACCTATTGAGAGATTTACAAGCCATCTCTGCTTCTACAAAAGGAAATGCCGCGCCCATGATTTCTGCAACCTTTTGATCCGCATTCTTCATAGGGCTATCCAACAAATAATTCAACACAACTGCTTCTGTCAAAGATCCTACAACTTGTCCATTTTCCATCACAGGTAATTGTGAAATATCTTTCTCTTTCATGATAGAAAGCGCTTCTTTTACACTTGTATTTTTCTGTATGCTTAAAAACTCATTCGCCGCTTTCATTCGTACGAGGTCTTTTACCTTCAATTCATCATCAAGAAATCCTCGCTCTCTCATCCAGTCATCATTATAAACTTTTCCCACGTATCGACTACCATGATCGTGAAGAATGATCACTACAATATCCGTTGGTTTAAGTTTATCTTTTAATTGAATCAATCCAGCAATAGCAGATCCAGCGGAGTACCCCATCATTATTCCCTCTTCTTTAGCCAATCTTCTTGTGAAAACTGCTCCATCTTTATCCGTTACTTTCTCAAATAAATCGATGATATCAAAATTTACATTTTTAGGTAGAATATCTTCCCCTATCCCCTCTGTGATGTAAGGATAAATTTCTTTTTCATCGAATTCCCCCGTTTCTTTATATTTTTTAAATACGGAGCCATAGGTATCTATACCCCATAATTTTACATTGGGATTTTGCTCTTTTAAATATTTCCCTGTCCCGCTTATTGTACCACCAGTTCCTACACCGACAACTAGATGTGTTATTTTACCTTCCGTCTGTTTCCATAACTCAGGTCCAGTAGATTCGTAATGCGCTTGTGTATTACTCAAATTATCGTATTGATTTAACCAACAAGAATTTGGAATTTCTTTAGACAATTTCTCTGCTACACTATAATAAGATCTTGGATCGGTTGGCTCAACGTTCGTAGGGCAAACGATTACCTCGGCACCCATCGCTTTTAGTATATCTATTTTTTCTTTGGACTGTTTATCCGATGTTGTAAAAATACACTTATAGCCTTTAACCACAGAGGCCAAAGCAATCCCCATTCCCGTATTGCCACTCGTACACTCTATAAATGTCCCTCCTGGCTTAATCCGACCTTGAGCAATCGCATCTTCCACCATCTTTAACCCCATTCTATCTTTAATAGAATGACCTGGATTAAAAGATTCTACCTTTACATAAACAGGACAAGGTAAGTCAGCTGTAATTTTGTTCAATTTTACTAAAGGAGTATCTCCTATCGTCTCGAGAATATTATTTTTTACGTCCATTATTTATCTTCATTTCGGCACAAAGATAAAATTCTTTTAGCAACCCTGAACTTATGTGTATACTTCCTTTTGCTATTATTATAAATACCTTCTTGATCTATCGAATCAATTCGGACTTGCCCTGAAGCGTGAATTATTTTTCCATCTCCAAGTAAAATACCTACATGAATGATTTTATGTTGCTCATTCTCAAAAAAAGCTAAATCTCCCACTTTTGACGTATTAATAAAATCAATGACTTCTCCCACTTCGACTTGTTGTGAAGCATCTCTTGGCAAAGAACAACCAAGTAAAGCAAAAACGATCTGAGTAAATCCGCTGCAATCCATTCCAAAAATAGATCGACCACCCCATAAATAAGGAGCGTGCATGAATTTTTGAACCAATCTCAAGAAGAATTCTTCATCTATTTCTTTTCCTTTTTGAGGAGCTATAACACCACCATTATAAAGATATTTCTCATCATGAATATATAAATGCATACCATCGTATAACGGCAACCTACTGCCAAGCAAAACAGGGAATGCTTCTTTACCTGAAGAAACCATACCTGCAATATCCATGCTATAAATTATATCTTTTTCATATTCACTACATTCTTTTTCCGTTATACGCACGACTTGCTTGGAATCAATCCATCCATTATAACCATCATGCCTGCATATTATTTTCATCCACGAATTGTGTTTCTTCAAAACAACTTCAACCGTTTCTCCAAATAACAACTGAGTAACCATTTCAGCTTCATCTGAAGCATACTTTCGGACCGGTGCTGTGGCAACAACACATACAGCATAAGGGAGCTGTCCTCGTGATACTTTCTTACTTTTCTTTTTACGGTTATCCATGAAACTTATACTAGCTAAAGCTATTAGTACATAAATTATACCATTTTTTAAGGAGTACTGGGCTTTCGCCCAAAAGACTTCAAAAAATATAGTTCGACTTTATTTGGTTTGATATAAAATGAAAAGCAACTTTTTACGTTTTTGCTTTGTACCTTTGTCAAAAGTCAATACTATATGAAGGCGTTTCGCTTGTTTCTTTTTATTCTTAGTCTCCCTATTCTCCTTCAGGCTCAGGATCCTGATTTTTCTCAGCAATATGCTACTCCTCTTAATTTAAATCCAGCATTAGCAGGTAATTTCAATGGCACCTATCGTGTTGGTGGAATCTATAGAGATGCTTGGCGTACTGCGAGTCCTGTTCCTATAGCAACATATGTTTTTAATGGAGAATATCGATTCCAAATGGGTACTAAAAAGAAGAACAATGATTATGGCGCTGCGGGGTTAAAATTTTTCTCTGACCGAACATCTATTATCGAGTTGAATACAAATGCGATGTCAGCTTTCTTTGCCTATCATAAATCTTTGAGCGAATACAGTAAAAATTATTTAAGTATTGGCTTCGAAGCAGGTATAACGCAAAAAAACCTGAACTATGAAAATTTAAATTTTGAAGATGAGTTCAATGGGGTGAATGGATTTAATGGTTTTACAGAAGAAGAACTGCAAGCCAATAATTTCGGATATGGCGATTATTCCATAGGCTTAAATTATTTTTCAGAAGTCAATAAAAAGAACAGTTTTAATATAGGATTAACTGCTAAGCATTTAACAAATCCCAACTTAAGTTTTTGGCGTAGAAGTGAAAGTCTTGACCCTGATTTGCAAAAAGTTAATAGAGCTGGGGTATTGCTTGGATTTCAAGCTGTAAGTAAACACCAACTCAATTATTTCACAAGCATCAGTCCAAGAATAGTTTTCAAATCCCAAGGACCTACATCCACTCAAATTTTTACAGGATCTACTATTCGTTATGATCTAAACACCTTTAACAAAGCAGCAGTGCATGCAGGCTTATTTGCTAGAGTCTCGAATACTGAATCTAGTTTCGAATTGGCACATATTACCCCTTTTGTAGGATTTGAAGTGAACAATATGTTACTTGGAATTTCTTATGATGTGAATATGCACGATGTGGTTAATTCGTATCAAGGTATCGGAGTACTAGAATTATCCGTCAGTTATACAGGAGAAGTTATAGAAGATAGTGCTTGGTGTCCTGAATTCTAAAAAAAGCTCTGAATGCAATAAAACATTCAGAGCCACATTCATTCTTCAAATATTACGAATAGTAGTCTTAATTGACACAACATTAATTCAATAATTTGATGAATTTTGTTCTGATTATAAGCAAGATAGAGTTTTTTTGAATTGTTTGCAAAAAACCTTTGTGCTTTAACACCTAATGGATAACACAATCCTTGACTTTTTATTCAAATGAAATAATTTCAGTTATACTCAAGCCATAACCATCAAGTGCAATTCTTTTCTTGGGACTATTGGTTAGTAGTTTTATTTTTCGAATACCAAGGTCACGTAAAATTTGGGCTCCAACCCCAAAATCTCTTTGTACTGATGACTTTAATGGGTCGTTTGTAGGATCGTTATCAATTTCTTTTAGCTTATTGATGATAGATTCTCCTTTTTCACCATGTCGCATATAGAGGAACACACCTGTTCCCTCTTCTTGAATTTTTGAAAGAGCACTTTCAACTATTTTACCGCCATCTCCGAAAAGATGAGATAATATATCACCCGTCTCACTGCTCGAGTGAACTCTGACAAGAACTTCATTTTCATCCTGCACATTTCCCTTAATGAGAACGAAATGTGTATCATTTGTAGTAACTTGAGTGTACGCGATTGCTCTAAGCTCGCCATATTTTGTCTGTAAAGTTGTCTCAAATTCTCGCTTAACAATCCGCTCAGTACTCATTCGATACGAAACGAGATCTTTTATAGAAATTAATTTGAGATTGTGCTTTTTGGCAATAATGGAAAGTTGTGCTAAACGAGCCATTGAACCATCTTCATTCAAAATTTCAACCAATACTCCAGCTGGAAAAAACCCAGCTAGTTTTGCTAAATCAACCGCAGCCTCAGTATGACCTGTTCTTCTAAGAACGCCACCTTGTTTCGCTCTCAAAGGGAAAATATGACCAGGTCTAGCATAGTCTGATGCAATGGTTTGTGATTCCGTAAGTGCTTTAATTCCTGTAGAACGATCGTATGCAGAAATACCAGTAGAGCATCCTTTTTTTAAATAATCTATGGATACCGTAAAAGCGGTTTCATGCAATGCTGTATTATTCGACACCATAGGGTTTAATTCAAGTTTATCCGCTAAACTTTCCATAATAGGTGTACAAATTAAACCTCGACCATGAGATGCCATGAAATTAATAATTTCAGGAGTAACAGCCTCTGCTGCACAAATGAAATCACCTTCATTTTCTCTATCTTCATCATCTACAACTATAATAACTTCTCCCCTTTTAATTGCCTCAATAGCATCAGGAATAGAATCTAATTTTATTTGTTCATCAACTGAAATCATGTCTTTCTTTTATGAGATCTAACAATTCTGTACACAGCTTGTTTCCTTCTCGTTTCCAATCAAAGTTTTCTACCACAAATTTACGCGCATTTTTTCCTATTTCATCACATAAGGTAGGATTATTCCATAAATTCTCAAGATGTTTTAGAAATTGCTCTTCTGTATCAGCGATTAAAATTTCAGTCCCTTTAACTGCCCGTATAGCTTGATTAACCTGTGTAGTCGTAATGCATGTTTTTCCCAATGCCATGGCCTCTAAAATTTTGTTTTGTTGCCCTGCTCCAGAGAAAATGGGAGCAACGATCACTTTGGCAGATAAGTATGCTTCTCTTATATCTTTCACCCAGCCAGTTACAGTTACATTTTTAGATTGTAATCTTTGAACGCGTCGATGTGGTCTGGCGCCAGCTATTAAGGTTGATAATTCTTTTTTCGATGAGCTCGATATTTTATGAACGACATATTCCGCAGCAAGCACATTGGGCAAATACCCCATATTTCCCACAAACGCGATATCGTACTTTATGGGAATAGAAGGAAGTTTATGCGGATCAAAAAATGCGCAATCCACGCCATTGCTTATGACTTGTAAATCGGAAATCCCTTTTGACTCTAAATAAGATTTATCAGCAGAAGAAATAATGAATTTTCGATTAAAATACTGGGAGCAGTTTTGTTCCACCTTTAAAATTCTTTGGGCTTCAAGCCCAAAAACAATACGCTTTAAAGCAGACCTAAAAGAGGATTCTCTCTTCATATTAAGCGACATAGCATCCATGTAATCTATGGCCTTGGGGCCTTTATAATGGTGAACCATATGAGCGATTCTTACGAGCTGAACATACAAGATATCTGGAGCAAGTTGTGAAATTAACGCTTCTACTTTCTCCTTAATCCGCTTTTCATTGTAGTAATTAACTTGCAATGCTCCTTTTCCTAGAATAAATTGAAAAATTGCTTTCAACAACCGATTTTTAGATTGATAGATGATGTGATTTTTAATTACAAGTTGATCTATAATCGCTTTATGTTCAGGCAAAATTTCATGTTCGGATAAGCTTATTAAATGGACATTAAAAGACTGAACTAATGCATGGAGTTGGTGATATAATCTTAGTTTGTCTCCCTTCTCCGTAGGGTATGGAAATCTTGGACTCAGAACAACTAAAGTCGGCTTTGAATTCATGAAACAAAGCTACATTTTTTAATTAATTCAAATTGAAATCATCCTATTTTATTACACTAGGTGACGTCTTATATTTTTTTAGAAGATTGGTATAAAGCGACTTCAAATTATGCGCATTATGGTGATTATTGTAATACTTCTCTACAAAAACCATTGCTCTTGCAGACATCTCTTTTACTTTACGCGGATAAGATTGACAAAAGGAAATTGCATCTAAAAATTCTTGAGGTGTATCTGCTATTAAAACTTCTTGTTTATGTTTCGCATCTATTCCTTCTAAACCCAAAGACGTTGTTATGACGATTCGACCAAGAGCTAATCCCTCTAAAATTTTTACTCGCATTCCACTTCCACTAAATAAAGGAACAAGCATGATGGGATGAGATTTAATAAAATTGATTGCCGATGGGACTTCGCCATGTACTTTAAGCATGTTATCCTTTAGCGAGCGAATAGAATTAGGTGTATTTCTACCTGCAATATGGAATTCCAATTGCTTATTTTCTTGTTTAGCCTTTTCCCATACATTCTGCAGAAACCAATCAACACCTTCTAAGTTTGGCATCCAATCTAGTGATCCTATGAAACACATAGATTGACATTCGTGAGATACTTCCTCTCCTTTGTATGCTGAAATATCAATTCCTATAGGAGATGCAATTGCTCCATTTTTATACCCCAATTTTTTAAAAGTAGATAAATCTTTATCAGTTACAGCAATTAAATAATCGTATGTATTTAAATTCTCTATTTCAAAGCGTTTAAGCTTTTTTGTCAAGTATGAAATGTACCACTTCTTCGGTAGCAACCTGGTGTTATTTTTTATTCTTTCCCATATTTCATGCTCCACGTTATGAGCTCTCATTGTAATGATTGCATCACTATAATTCCGTATAGTGTCCACATATGGTGCTAAGTACAATGTTTCCAATTGAATAATATCAAATTCATTTTCTTGTAAAAGAGTAGTTAACTTTTTTTCATAGTCTTCGGAAACAAATCTAGAAACATGATAAGAGTCCTTTGAAAATAAATTTTTGAAAGCATCCAAAGGCTTGATGGAATTATCTAAGTCCGATGCATGAATTTCTTTATAATGATTGAAATGTTGAGGTAATGTTTGAACATCAGTATAATGCTTTGTAGTATTCATACAAAGCAATGTAATTTCACAACCAAGTTCATGAAGTGCTTTTGACAAATAGGTAACTGCTATAGACTCTCCGTCTTTAAGGGGATAAGGGAATTTTTTACAGAGTTGAAGAATCTTCATACAGGATCTTATATCAGTTTTCGGGTTGCAAAAATATCTTAATTAATAGATTTTCGAGAAAAAAGAAGGCATTTTGTAGTAAAAATAACATACATTTAATGCGGGATAAACCCGAATAAGTAACCTATCTTTTAATTACCTTTGATCTCGATAATCAATAAACTATTATTAAAACGCTTTTATTTTCAAAAGTGTTAATTAATTCTAAAAAAAAATATATTCTATTTTTTTAAAGACATAACATAATGGTTGTCAAAAAGAAAAATAGACCATCAAATAAAAGTTCTTGGATAATATAATTCTATCAGCTAAAAATATACATAAGTCATTCGGTTCCTTAAAAGTTCTGAAAGGTATAGATATCGACATATACGAAAAAGAAATTGTCTCCATAATGGGAAAATCTGGCTCGGGTAAATCTACTTTATTACAGATTCTTGGAACTCTAGATGACAAAGACAAAGGCAGTTTAACTATAGAAAATCAAGATATTGATATCCTGAACAAAAAAGCCATTGCAAAATTTAGAAATCAAAAAATTGGTTTCATTTTTCAATTTCATCATCTACTGAATGAATTTACTGCACTTGAAAATGTACTACTTCCGGCGATGATTGCAAAAGAATCAACAGGATTTTATACAGAAAAAGCAAAAGAGCTACTTGATTACTTAGGATTATCGGAACGATTGGATCACAAACCAGGACAATTATCTGGAGGAGAACAACAACGGGTAGCGGTGGCCCGTGCCCTTATCAATAACCCTGTCATTATTTTTGCAGATGAACCTTCAGGAAACTTGGATCAAGAAAATTCTGAAGAGTTGCATGCATTATTTAATAAAATGCGAGATGATTTTTCTCAAAGTTTTGTTATTGTCACACATAACGAAGAGATAGGCAAGTTAAGTGATCGTCTGCTGATCATGCAAGATGGATTAATACAGCATTAATATGACCGAAGTAAAACAAAATAGTGAAAAATCAATTGGATTTTCATATGTCAAAAGCCTCTTTTATGACATCATAGACTTACGTAAGGGTGTTGATAAGAAAGCTGTGATTCAGGAAATTAAGGCAAAAAAATCTATGGCAGGTGCCAATGCTTGGATGCTAATGTGTTCTATTTTAATCGCCTCCATTGGATTGGATAGAAATTCAGATGCGGTCATCATAGGAGCCATGTTAATTTCGCCTTTGATGTCTCCTATTCTTGGTATTGGATTGGGAATTGGAATAAACGATAAAGAAGTTCTAAAAAAATCATTTATTCATTTTTCAGCTGCTATTCTTATTGCCCTTGTTACGAGTACTGTATATTTTGCCTTAACTCCATTTGGCAATATAACACCCGCTATTCATTCAAGAACAGAACCTAATACACTTGATGTATTGGTTGCCATATTCGGAGGATTAGCAGGAATTATTTCGATTGCAAGAAAGGATATTTCAGTTACTTTGCCTGGTGTTGCCATAGCGACAGCACTCATGCCTCCCCTTTGTGTTACTGGGTATGGCATTGCTAAAGGCGACCCCAATTTTGCATTAAGTGCTTTCTATTTATTCATGTTGAATACGAGCTTCATTTCAATAGCCACTTATATCATTGTTCGTTTTTTACGTTTCCCATACCGTCGTTATCTAAAAAGAAGTGAAAGAGTAAGAAATAGAATCATTGTTTTACTTTTTGGCTTATTAATCGTAATTCCTAGCTTTTATATTCTTGGCCGCTTATTACAAAAACAAGAGACTGAAAATATCATTGCGGAATTTATAGATAAAGAGTTCGGAGAAGATCGGATCTTCTTAGATGATTATAAAACATTATTAACCGACACTAGTTCTACCCTAGTATTATATGTTTATGGTGATGTCATAACATCTGATAAACAAGAGGAATATAAATCTATATTAAGCGATCAAGGTCTTACAGATCTTGATGTTCGAATTTTGAATTCAAGTGAAAGTGACATCAATACTGCTCAAGTTCAATCACTCGAACAAGAAATACAGAAAGTGAAAATCTTGACGCAAGAGAAGAAAAAAGCTGAAGCTAAAAAAATTGAACTTTTACAGCAATCAAAAGCCGACTCTTTGCAGACATTAGAAATTAATGCTTATCTCGTTAGCTTGTTCCCTCCTATAGAAAGTGTTTCTTACGGAAAAATGCAAAGTCCGCAAGCTGATGGGTTTAAAAAGATACATACTGTAATTGTGTATAAAAAGAAAGGTCAAACTCTTACAAAAACACACAAAGAACAACTTTCAAATTTCCTAAAAGTAAAATTCAAAGGAGAGCCTTATGAATTGTTAATCATCTAACCTGAGTTCGGGATAAATTGCGAAAGCAAAAATTAAAGGAAACGCATTATTCAAGGTGTTTTGTTGAAAATGCGGCGAGCCACATTGAAATAAAACAACGCTGAAGAAAGTGGAATGCTTTGATTTCCCTTAAAATTTATAGTCCAAAGATTGATTTTCAAAATCAGATAATGTTTAACCCACATTATGCATTAGAAAATCTATTATGACCTAAACTGCCTTTGAAATAAAGGCTACGCCTACTTTTGTTCACTCACCATAATGGTGACTATGATTCATTGACAATCATGTGCTTACAATACAGTAAATTGCGAGCTAATAATCCCGAACTCAGGTAACTAATTCCATTTATTAGTTGGGATGATTGCATCTGGATAATTTGAACCTAATTGAACACCTGCTTGTGCTAATATTTCTTGTGATGCATGATTTGGTAAATGCACTTGATTCTCCGGTAATTTTTCCAGTATTGGCAACCAATGTTTTACGTAAGTTCCTTTGGGGTCATATCGTTTAGCTTGAGAATATATATTGAAGTAGCGATCATTTCGTGGATCACTTCCCACACCTGCAATGTAATTCCAATTACCGTAATTACTACATGGATCATAATCCAATAATAAACTTTCAAAGTATTCTGCTCCTATTAACCAGTTTATATTGAGATCATTGACCAAGAAACTTGCAACATTTTGTCTTCCTCTATTGGACATAAATCCAGTTGCATTTAACTCTTTCATATTAGCGTCAATAAAAGGGATGCCTGTTTCACCATTTTTCCATGCATTAAATGTATTCATATCGACAGTCGAGGTAGCAATAGCTTCCTTTTTTATACCACCAATTTGAAAAATTGTATTCCCATGTTTTTTACCCATTAACCTAAAAAAATCTCTCCACAACAATTCGAATATTACCCAATATGTGGAATCGTTTGAAACGCGTTCTTCTTCATATGCCTTTATTTCAGCATATATCTTTTTGGGCGATAAACATCCCTGACTTAAATATGGTGAAAACTTCGTACTGTAATCCGAACCTAGCAATCCATTTCGGGTATTTTTGTAACTAGCCACTAAATCTGACTCCCATAAATAATAGCGTAATCTCGCAAGAGCATTTGTTTCACCACCTTTAAAAAAGGAGGGCTTTCTTTTTGCCGGCATTTTCATGCCAAAAGTGTCAACTTGTGGAATTTTCCCAGGTTCAATTCCTTCAGGTATAGGTTTGAGTTGGAGTCTTTCACTTGCTAAAGGTTCTCTTACACTTATAAATCGTTCTACTTCTTTTCTAAAACTTGTAAAAACATCAGGAGTGTGCGAAATAGGAAAAGGTAAATCTGCTGTATAATACAACATTTTTCCTCTCGAATATCTAAGTTCAATACCATGTTGCCATAAATTTTGTTCCAATGCATTTTGTACATCTACTTCTTCTTGTGTTCTTTCTCTATTGCAATAAACCCAGGATGCGGCGTATTCCTTTGCAAGTTCAGCGAGAATAACTTCAGGCTTTCCTATTCTTACAATTAAATTTGTATTTTTTCTTTGTAGCGAATTTCTAAGATTCTCAATACTTTCAATTATAAATTGACAGCGATGGACACCCGTCTTTCGAAAACCGAAACTCGTTTTTCCTTCAAAAACACGTTCGTCGAAAATATACACTGGAATCATTTCATCCGCCGTTCTACTGGCTTCCCATAACGCCTCATTATCATGTATTCTCAGGTCTTGTCGAAACCACATTATAGACGTCTCTTTCTTCATTTTATCTTTATTAACGGAAGTTTAATCTTTCAAAAGTACATTACTTTAATTAAACATTTACTTTTGCATTTAGTTTGTATGAATAGAATTTATAATGGAATTGTAAATTTTGTTTTAATTAATTTTTTCAGATTCAAATGGTTTAAAATACATGAGAATTTTTAGCTTACTTTTCCTATCTTTCTTTGCACTTATTTCCTGTAATGAAAGCGATAAACTCCCTTACTTAGGAGATACTAAAATTGTTGACGGGGAAAAAGTACCTCATACTGTAAATGCTTTTTCATTTTATAACCAAGAAGGTGATATTATTACTCAAAATGACTATAAAGAGTCCATTCAAATAGCAGACTTCTTCTTTACGAAGTGCCCTACTATTTGCCCCACAGTGATGGGAAATATGGTGACCATATACGACAAATACGAAGCCAACCCTACTATCAAGTTGGTCAGTTTTTCTTTGGATCCGAAAAGGGATTCAATTTCTGCTCTTGCAGCATATGCTGAAAATTTAGAAGTTAAAGCTCCTAAATGGAATATGTTGACTGGTGAAAAAGAAAAGTTACATGGATTAGCTTCGAATTATTTTAATATTGTTGTAGAAGATGAGGAAGCACCGGGTGGTATTAATCATTCAGGTAAAATTATATTAGTTGATAAAGAAGGAAAAGTTCGCTCTTTTGCCGATGGAACAGATCCAGATGAAGTAGAACGTTTTATTACAGATATTGATAAACTTATTGAAGAATATGAGGCTGATTAAGCTTTTTATTTTGCTATTCATTTTTTCTTGTCAATCACCTTACCAAAAAGGCGAAAAATTATTCAGTCAACATTGTAGTAATTGTCATGGTGCAGAAGCAGAAGGATTTCGAAAACTATATCCTCCCATAACAAAAGATTTATATAGTACCTATTCAGATAAAATTGTGTGTATCATTCGGTATGGGCTGAATGACAGCTTAGTGTACAACGGAATTCAGTATAGTTCGAGTATGCCCGGTAACGATATCTTATCTGACATTGACATCGTCAATTTAAAGAACTATTTGGATTGGAAATTCCTAGCTGAAAACAAATACAATAGTCTTCCACAAGTAAAAAAAGAATTAGTAGATTGTAAATAGTCAATAAATAGTCTTGAATTATGGTAATTTCTTTATTATTGTAGCGATTACCATTAAAAGATATTATATTTAGCGTTTGCTATTTGTATCATTCTAGAACTTATTGAATATCGATGAAATCTATTTTAAGCTTAGTCTTTCTTACACTACTTTCTTTTACCTTATTTGCGCAACCCTCTAACGACGATTGCTCTGGAGTTATTGACCTTGGAGTAGCTCCTGTTTGCGATGGAACTGTATATACAAATATTGACGCAACTCCTTTTGATATAGGGTCCAACAATCAGCCTGATTGTTTCGCAAGTAATCCACCTGTGAATGATGTGTGGTTTCAATTTACAACAGCTGCCGATATCGTAGATTATACAATTACAGTCGAAGGTACAATTGATGGTGTTAATATGGACGCTTTAAATAATGTACAATTCGCAATTTATCGTGGCTTTTGTAGTGAAGGAACTTTGTTTTTCAATAACTGTGCGGTTGGAGCTTTAAATCAACAAGCCTTATCTCTTGATTTAGAGAATTTGACTCCTAGTGAAGTTTATTACATAAGAATAGATAATTTCGGAGACAATGCAGATGAAGGTGATTTTACAATTTGTGTTGAAGAAAAAGTCAACAATACAGTTGAAGATGGCTCATCAAATGCATGTACAGGAACTTTAACTGATACAGGAGGTCCTGATGGAAATTATGGCGATAATGAAAACAATACGTTTACTATATGTCCAGCTCAGATTACCAACTGTATTACACTAGATTTTATGTATTACAATATTGAACCTGGGGATAATATCATTATCTATAATGGACCAGATAACAATTCACCTGTTATTACTTCCTTTTCTGGATTTGGAGGCCAACAAGGAGGAGGTGGTGTTTGCTTGAGTGTTCAGGCAGATTCATGTATGACGATAGAATTTACAAGTGATGGATTTGGGAATTTTGAAGGTTTTGAAGCAAATTGGTTTTGTTCAGCAACATCATGTGAAACAAATGATCCACTTACTGTTGAGATTGGTGCAGATCCTGAAACAATAGAAAACACTATTTCTACTCCAACAGCTCAAGTAACCATTGATACGATTATTTGTGATGATGGTGCATATGGTACGTTTACTTTTGGAGATGATACAGACCTAGGTCTAGAAAGAGGTCTGATCTTAACTTCAGGTTCACCTAATAATGCTATAGGCCCAAATACTTCAACTAGTGCCGGCGATATTGTGGGTGATTTTGATGATGGAGATGAGGACCTTGATGTACTATCTGAATTATTTGGGGATTTTTCTACTTCCAATGATGCTTGTATTGTAGAAGTTGATGTTACTGTATTTACTGAAATCTTAGAATTTGAATACATTTTCGGATCAGAAGAATACCCAGAGTTCGTTAATACTGGTTTCAATGACATTTTCGCTCTCCTTATTAGCGGTCCTGGAATTGATGGAATAGCACAAATTGGTGGGCAAGATAATATGGCAATTATTCCTGACACTGACATTCCTATTCAAATTAACTCTGTAAATAATTTTGAAAACTGGGAATATTATCGTGACAACAATAATGGACAAAGTTTAGAATATGATGGGTTAACATCTGGATTCCTAGGTAATAAAAAATCATTAACTGCAAGTGCAGTAGTAATGCCTTGCTCAACCTACCATCTGAAATTTGCTATCGCAGATAGAGGTGATTCATCTTTTGATAGTGGTGTATTTATTTCTGAAATACGATCTGGAGTCGCTAACATTGAAACTAGCTTCACATCGGGATTAGACTATTTCGTAGAAAAATGTTTAAGTTCATCAAATGACACCGTGATCATATCTTTAGAAGAAGCACTATTTACAGAAACAGAATACACCGTCCAAATTGGTGGTACCGCAGTTCAACCAGATGATTACACTTTGGATATACCTGATACAATAACATTTGGAGTAGGTCAAACAATTTTAAAATTCCCTATTGAAGTATTTGATGACGACATTACAGAAGGTGATGAAACTGTTGTCATTAGCCTATTTAGAAATTTTGGCTGTGGTGATATTTTGGTAAATGAGCTCGAAATTCCAATAAGAGAAAACATTCTTGTAGAAATAGAAACAGAACAAGACTCTATTATCGCTTGTGCAGAAACGTCCGTTCAACTGAATGCAACTGGCGCAAATTCTTATACTTGGCAACCTTTTTCTGTCTTTGACAATCCTTTTGTAAGTAATCCTATTGTAGAAGCTGGATTCGAAGGATGGGTATATGTTGAAGGACAAATTGTTCCATTTACAGATGAAGAATGCATTGGCCAAGATAGTATATACATAGACCTCGTAGAACCACAGGTGTCTATAAAAGCAGATGATCTAGAAATTTGCGAAGGTGAAACAATTACCTTAACAGCGTTAAATAATGTCAATGACAATAATGTCACTTGGGTAATTACTAATAGTTTCCAACAAGTAGATGATCCTACTTCAGCTACGACTACTTTTACACCTACATTTGGATTCATAGGTCTTGAATTAGAAGTAGTTGTCACAGTTGAATTAGGTGGATGTACAGCAAGTGATACGGCCATTATATCTGTCGATCCATATGATTTCTTACAACCAGTATTTACAGATACGACAGTATGCCAAGGCGAGGTGCTCATGTTGAATGAATTTGCCTTTATATATGGCGTAACTTATGAAATTGACCCAACGGATAACATAATTGATCCTACTGACCCATTTTCAGAAGTTATTGCAAATGAATCAATCGAATATACAGCTATTACGTCAAGCCCTAGTGAATTCTGTATGGATACTTTCATGTATAACATAGAAGTTATACCAAATGAAATTATAATTAATCAAGGGGATACAGCCCGAATATGTTTAGGAGATGATATAGATTTAACAACTTCTATAATGCCAACAACAGGAATCGTTACTTGGACTGAAGAAGATAGTTTAACTATTAATGGAAACGATGCGAACGCTAATCCTACTGAAACTACTTGGTATTTTGTAGACGTTGACAATGGTGCATGTACAGCTGCTGATTCTATTTTAGTTTTTGTAGATTCATTACCTGCAATGCCAATCAGTGCAATTCCAGTAAGAGATCCTTATTGTTTAGGTGAAACGATTACATTTGTTTCGCCAGGTTATTTTGTAGGAGATTTCCCTCTTATAGAACATTCTTGGGAACCAACAGTTGGTTTCCAGCCTGATTCCGAAAACAACTATAATGTTGCCTTGTCAGCTGTAGATACTACAACGTATATTCGTACTACTACAAATGGCGCATGTACAGTCATGGACACCATCACTATAAATGTTATTGATCCAAGTATTGAATTAAACATTTCCGATACAATTATCTGTCAAGGAGAAAGTCTAGATTTCGATCTCACTTCAGATTTTGAACTGGACAATATTCAATGGAGCACAGGTAGTGGTGAATTTACATGTGATGATTGTGAAATGACTACATTAAATGATATTACATCAAGCACTACTGTAAGCGTTTCAGCAGATGCTGATGGTTGTCCTACAGAAACGTCAGCTGAAGTAACAATCCTATCTTATAATGGTACAATTACTTTCCTACCATCCGAGGTTTGTCCTGGATTTGTAGGTCCTGTAGATATTTCCTTTACTTTAGATGGCGGAATCCCTGCAGGTTCAAGTTTCAAGTGGTTCAATGGTAATACAGAGTTAACGCAATTTGCAAATCAAGAAGTTATTACCCTGAATATAGATATTTCTACTCTTATTTCAACTGATTTTACTGTAGAGTACACATCCCCTGAAGGATGTATTTCTTCTTTCACAAATAGCTTATTTATTAATAATAACCCTTATGGAATTGAAACCATTATAACTCCAGATTCATTAATTAATAATTGCTATTCTTATGGTGATATAATCAATATTAGTGCATTATTTAACCCGCCTGCTCCTGAAGGATCTACCATTACATGGACCTTTAATGGTGAAGAGCTTGTTGAATTTGCTGATCTCTCAATCATAAGTGCAATAGTTCCAAGTGATAATAGCAATGCAGAAATTGACTTTTCATATTCTGTTACCATTACCGATCCTGAAGGATGCACAAGTACCTTTACCGAAACATTATGTGCAAGACCAAGATTCGAAATTCCTGATGCGTTTTCACCAATAGCATCTTCAGGAGTCAATGATGTCTTCCGTATTGTCGATAGAGGAAATGGTATGAATGGTGTAAATGTTCTTGCTTTTAAAATTTATAATAGATGGGGTCAAAGAGTGTTCGATTGTTCAGACTTTGAATGCGCGACAATTACTGGTTGGGACGGAACATTTAATGGAGTTGATCAACCAGGAGGCACTTATATGTATTACATAGAATTAGAATATCCTGATGGAAGGCTTCAAAAATTTGAGGGTGATCTTATTTTATTAACACAAAGACAACAGTAAAAGGAAAAACAGTCCATTTTACAGACATCATTTAACATAGTTAGGTAGTCTTGATATAGGATATGGATATCAATCCATATCCTAACCACTTGATTTTTTTATCAAGACAAAATCAAACCTATGTTAAAGAACTCCTTAGCGATTATCTGGCTGCTGTGCCTTTGCTTTTCATTACAAGCACAAAACGACGAATCTCAATTATTTTTCGATTTTGAAAACTGTTTTTCCAATAGTGGTACTGAAGGATCTTCTAGTGACTATTCTGAATTTACAGCTGAAACAACCAATGAATCTGAATGTGCAACCTTAAGTGTGTTCAGTGACCACATTTATAGAAACAACTCATCCATTAATACACATTCTTGCACACCAGGGAACAATACTGGCATTGCCATGTGTGTCAGCATTGATGATAATTGCTCATATGATGCTGGAAATGACAAAAGCATTCGATTCGATGTTCTCTTAGAACCTTCATCGAATATGACAGCAATGCTTAATGAATTAACCTTTTACGAAAATGCCCCAGAGAATTTTCAATGGATCAATGGAACGAGCGGTCCCAATAATTATCCAACGCTTTATGGAATACGTGTTCTAAAAGATGGAGAAGTAATTTATGAAGAAGAAAATGTAGAAACTGAAAATACCTGGAATCAAGAAATTTACATTTTTTCAGACCTTCCAGCTTTCATCGTTTCTGAACCGACTCTTTTTAGCTTTGAACTGCTCCCCTACTGTCCCATAGGAAATGGTGCTCCTGTAGCGGCTTGGGACATTGATGACCTCCAGATTACAGCTGGATGTGATCCTGTCAATGGAGGAATTATTGATATAAACGACGAAACTGAAATTGAAATATGTGCTGGAGATGGTTCTCCGAATATAATGGAAGTGAATGTTTCAAATGCCGTGGGCCAAAATTTTGATTGGCTTATTACCAATCCCGATGGATTAATTTTAGATATAACAGACAGTCCTATTTTTGATTTCGAAGGAGCTGGAGGTGGCACATGCATTATATGGCACTTAGCATACGCTGATGGATTAGCTGGGCTAGACATAGGCAATATGACAAGTGACCTATTAGGAAGTTTCGATCTTTCAAATCCTATTACGGTTATTAGGAACGGTGTGAACGGAGGTTCTCTTACCACTGAAAATGGCGAAACTGAAATTACGATTTGCGCTGGAGACAATATTCCAGATCCGATACATGTCAATTTAACAGAAACTGAGGGAGAATTCTTTTCTTGGTTGATAACAGACGAAAACCTGAATCTACTTGCGCTACCTGCTGCTCCTCCATTTGACTTAGATGGTGCGGGCGCAGGTACCTGTTTGATTTGGAATATTTCTTATCATTCAGGTCTTGAGGGATTGGAAATTGAAAACAATGTGACTGATCTTGTTGGATGCTATGCGGTTTCAAATCCTATTACAGTATACCGAAACGATCCTGAAGGTGGAACCTTAACCTTGACCTCAGGTAGTATGGATACTATAGTTTGCGTAGGAGATGGCATCGAAGATCCCTTAGAAGTAAGTTTATCAGGATCAACAGGAAATAATTTTTCTTGGGTGATCACAGATGAAAATGCTACTATTCTCGCTTTGCCAGATGCTCCACCTTTTGATCTTGAGGGTGCAGGACCTGGTACATGCTTGATATGGAATGTCTCTTATGAAGAAGGGCTACAAGGTCTTGAAGTAGGAATGAATGCCACGCAACTTTCTGGGTGTTTTGAACTATCAAATGCAATTTCTGTTGAACGTTCCTTTAATGAAGGAGGGACTATTATGTTTTCTGATTCTACCGAAATACAAACAATTTGTGCAGGAGATGGAATATCAGATCCTCTTGATGTACAATTAGAGGGGGCTCAAGGCCCAAATATGGGATGGATAATAAGTGATTTTGCTGGAAACATATTGGCATTGCCTGCTGCTCCTCCATTTGATTTAGAAGATGCTGGCGAAGGAACTTGTTTGATATGGCATGTTGCATTTGCCGAAAATGTAGCAATAACGACTGGTGTGAACATTGCAGACATTGAAGGTTGTTATGATGTATCGAATTCCTTAATTGTTGAAAGGATTTCAGCTGATGGAGGAATTTTATCTTTTGATGATGGTAGTACAGAGCAAGTTTTATGCGTAGGTGATGGAAATGAAGACAATCTGTCGATCGAACTCAATGAAGAGTCTGGAGAATTTTTTCAATGGGTTGTCACGAATGAACTAGATGAAATAATAGCCATCAGCGCAGCTCCAGATTTTAATTTTGAAGAAGACAGTAGTGGCATTTGTCAGATATGGCATTTAGCTTATACTGGAACAATCGTAGGAGCGGAAATAGGCATGGGACTTGATGACTTGAGCGGATGCTTTGGTCTTTCTAATCCTTTAACGCTCATAAAGGAACAAGTTTCAGGAGGTACGCTTGCAACATCTGATGGAGAAACGCAATTGACGATATGTGCAGATGATGGCGAGAGTGATGCTTTTGAAGCCATTCTAATTAATTCAGTTGGTGAAAATAATCAATGGATTGTAACAGATGCGAATGGTATTATTCTCGATTTACCTGATGCTCCACTGTTTGACTTCGAAGGGGCAGGTCTAGGGGCATGTTTGATATGGAATATGGCATACAATGGAGTTATCAATGGTCTTGAAATTGAAGCAAATGTTGAAAATATAGAGGGATGTTATGCGCTTTCCAATCCCATTACAGTAACTCGTTTAGTTGGCGATGCTTGTGATATCTTTTTGTGTGAAGCAGAAGGAGGATCTATTATGTTTACTGACAGTACAACTTCTGTCACTATATGTACTGGTGATGGAATCGCTGACTCACTAGAAGTTTTATTAAGTGGACAAATAGGGTCCATAAGTTCTTGGGTAATTACAGATGTTGATGCAAACATTTTAGCTTTACCTTCAGCGCCTCCTTTCAATTTGGAAGGTGTAGAACCAGGTATCTGTTTAATTTGGCATCTTTCATATGAAGATGGATTAATGGGTCTTGAAGTAGGCAACAATGCAACACAATTGGATGGTTGCTTTGATCTTTCAAATCCATTGACCGTCACAAGAGTTTCAGACGAAGAATGTGAAGAATTAAATTGTATGGTAAATGGCGGTGATATCACATTCGAAGATGGTAGTCTGGAAGTCGAAATATGCGCTGGTGACTCTATTCCCGATATTCTTGACGTCATTCTTGAAAATGAAGTTGGTGAGCAATTCTCTTGGATTATCACTAACATTTCAGGAGAAATTTTAGACCTTCCCGAAACACCTCCTTTTGATTTTGAAAATGCAGGTCCTGGTATTTGCTTAATATGGCACATCGCTTATCAAGATAACCTAGGAGGTCTAGAAATAGGGCAACTTACAGACAGTTTAGCAGGTTGTTTTGATCTTTCTAATCCTTTACTAGTAACTAGATTGACAGGAGAAGCTTGCAATTCAGTGGATTGTACAGTAGAAGGCGGGAGTATTTCATTAGAAAATGGTGAAGAATCGATAGAAATATGTTTGAATGATAGCATTCCAGATGTTTTGAATATAATGCTCGAAAATGAGATTGGAGATAGTTCCATTTGGATTATTACTGATGGAAACGGATTGATCTTAGCCCTACAAGACACCAATAGTATAGACTTCGGTCAAGCTCCCCCAGGAGTTTGTTTGATTTGGCATATGAGTTATACTGATGAAATAGATAATCTTTCCCTAGGTTCTTCTATTTCAATGTTAGCCGGATGCTTTGACTTATCGAATCAAATTTCAGTCCTACGTTATGCAGATGATGACTGTTTATTGATTGATTGCGATGCAGATGGTGGCTCCATATCCTTAGCGGATTCCACACTGATCACCACAATCTGTACAGATGATGGAATAGATGATCTTATAGAACTCAATATTTCAGGAAATATAGGTGAAGTTAGTGCTTGGATTATAACAGATGCGAATGGTATAATCATTGGTATTCCAGCGACTCCACCTCCATTTAACCTTGAAGGATTCGAGGAAGGCATATGCAATATTTGGAACATTAGCTATAACGGAAATGCAGTAGGTATTGATATTAATCAATCTATAGACTCTATTGTTGGTTGTTATGATTTAAGTAATGCAGTCACTGTTGTTAAATTAACTGGTACGAATTGTGATCAAATTGGCTGTGATGCTGATGGAGGTGATCTTGTCTTCCCTGGAGGCAATACCGAAGAAACCATTTGTTTGGATGACTCAAGTTCTACTGTTATAGATGTAGTTATTACGAATGTAATAGGCGACAGCACACAATGGATTATCACGGATGAAACAGGTATCATTTTAGCACTTCCTGATTCTTTCCCATATGATTTCCAATCTAGTGAACCTGGTTTATGTTTGATATGGCATGCTGCATTTATAGGTGACGTTTCTGGAATAGGAGTAGGTGGAAATGCAAATACGCTAGAAGGCTGTATTAATTTATCAAATCCAGTTGCATTGATTAAAGAAGAAGGAGAAGATTGTACCAATGGGCTTGATGAAGATGAAATTTCATTTCAGCTATACCCCAATCCAGCAACTGATGAGGTATTCGTTTCATTGAACCAATTACCAGAGGAAATAGGAACTGCAGAGATTTTTACAGTAAACGGTGAGTCTATTATAAATGCTCAAGGAAAAGAAGGTGATGTATTGCGTATGAATATATCGAATCAACCAGATGGCGTTTATTTTGTACGCACGGTTTCAGGAAATAAATCAATTGTAAAAAGGTTGATTAAAATCAGATAATACCTAGAATTCAACCCAAAAACAGTAACACAATCTGTTTTGAGTTCTAAATTTTGTAGACCAATAAACCTTTGTTTATTGGTCTTTTCTTTTTGGGCTTTAAGCCCAAAATAATCTTATACTATTTGCATTCTGAAATCTCGAATACATTCAAATTGTAGTATTAACCAGCATTATGCAATATTAATCAATTAGCGGAAAATCATACGATTCATACACTACTCGATGCGGAAGATTTTCATGTCGTATTAAATAAACAAAACCATTTACCTCAGGATTTAATGGCAATGAACTAGAAACAGAGTACACCTTTTGGGCGTCAGCCTCCAACTTAAAAGATAAGATATCTTCGCCATAATCAAATGATTGACCATCTATTAAATATCGTCTCGTTAACACATATTGTTCCGAAAATTTAATGTCTTTTATTTCAATAGAATCAATGGTAAACTCACTTATTAAATGTTGACCTACTTTTTTTGAATTCAATAAATTAACTTGCATTTTTCGACTTGGCTTATACGTTACAACATTCCCAAAATAGGTACCATCTTTGTAGAAAGTTGGTTCACGCCCTTCTTGATAAACCCCAACGAAATAAACATCTTGGTGATAATAAATGGAATCATGAGACCATATGTCATATTGATTCTTTCTCGCATTTACTCCATT
Source organism: Saprospiraceae bacterium (assembly GCA_020627825.1). Lineage (GTDB taxonomy): Bacteria > Bacteroidota > Bacteroidia > Chitinophagales > Saprospiraceae > JAHDFB01. Next base: position 7,429 of record JAHDGD010000016.1, on the reverse strand, counting down.
ATAACTATGGGTATACTCCTGCCCGCTATACCAATTATAAATTGCCGCTCGTTTGTAACTCGAATAAAACATCACATCTCTTCCTTTCGCATCTTGTTGTATTTGCTCTACATATTCCTTCTCACCATGCATATTAAACCGAATAGGCAATACATCTACAATCATACAAACTCGAAGAAACACCAGAATCGGTAACAAAGCCAAAAACATTAAGACCAATCGTCTAATGGAAACCTTATCAATCTCTCTTCGCATTAAATACAAAGAAGGAATATACAACACGATCAACCATTGTGGTTGTACTCTTACACGAAACGACTGCCACAAAAAGAACAATAAAAATCCAACAACAACTATATAACAAGCTCTCTCAAATGTTCCTTTCCATCTTTTCCTTATCAATCGTACAAGTTGAAATAAAAAAACAGGATTAAATACCAGGACTATAATCAACAAATACTCCATAGGAAATGTCCATTCGTATCCCTCTCCGCGTTCTTTTAAATGATAAACAAAGGACACCCAATCATGTTGATATTGCCACCATACATGTGGAATATAAAGAATAAGCGCAACCAGCCCACTACAATACGTTTGCCATCTCTTAAATAAATGAGGTAACGCAATCAAAACACATACGATAACCAAGCCACTATGGTACTTCGAATAAAGCATCATTGCCATAGACAAAGACCACAGTCCATATGACCAGCCATCTCCCAGATCAAGCACTCTTTTTAATGCGTAAAAAAATAAAGTTGTACTTAGCATTAAAGGAACATCAGGTGTTGTAATAAACCCAAAAACATGATGCAATGGCAATAACATAAGCACCAGAAGATACTTCAGAAACATCCTATCTGTTCTTCTTTCATTCTCAAGAAGCATGAACATCAAATAAAAGGTAAGCAATTGGCATAGAATACTTAAAAAGCGGATACCCATATTCCCTTCAAAAATGAAACTTGAAGCTTTTATAAGAACCGCAACGGCAGGAGGATGATCAAAATAACCCCAATCTAGAAAGCGGGAAAACATCCAATAATAAGCTTCATCAACGTGCAATGGAGAAAGGTATGCTTGTACTAGGTTCACAAGCAACCATGCCGAAACTGCGTATATACTATACGTTCGTATTTTATTTTTTGCGCGTAAAGCATTCACCATAGTTTACAAAGGTGCGAAAACTATTATTGGATTCCTAGGCGCCATATAGACTAAGAAAAGTCAACTGTGCGCTGTCTATCTCTATTCACATGAAGTTTGGTGACATCGGGTCTAGAGTAATGTCCTACAGGATCGAAATTTTGACGCTCTTCCAAAATAAATTGGAAATCCAAGGTCTCTATTACTATACCTTCTTGATGTAAAACTGGTTCAAGCACCCATTCACCATCAGGTCCTGCAATGCAAGATCCACCATTCGCCAATGTTTCAGGTGATGCTGAAAGAATAGCCTCTAGATGAGGTGTACTTTTAGGAAAATCAGATTTTCGCATCAAGCTAGAAACTGAGATCACATAAGATCTCGATTCTTTTGCAATGTAACGCGTAATGTCTTTTGTATTGTATAAATTTCCCGGCCACACAGCGACATGAACATTTTCACCTTGACCGTACAACGCCGCTCTTGGTAAGGGCATCCAATTTTCCCAACAATTTAATCCGCCTACTGTAAATGCTTTTAAAGGATGAACCTTCAAACCATTACCATCTCCTGGTGCCCAAGTTAATCTTTCTTCATATGTAGGTTGTAATTTTCGGTGTACTGATTGAATCTTTCCTTGAGCATCAATGTACACGAGCGATGCATACACACTATGCCCTCCTCTATCGATTGGTCTTTCCAATATTCCTAGGTAGATCGCTATGCTCATTTGTTTCGCAAGAACGCACACTTCATCAAGATCTCCTTGCTCTATTACAATCGCATTTTTTGCATAATGCGCATGCAATTCCTTTTGCATTTTACTTTCGAATTTCGCCCCATCTGTTAAAGACACCCAAAACGGATAACCAGGCAGTAATGTTTCACCAAAAACAATTAATTCTGCTTCTTTTGAACCAGCTTCTTGTATCGCATCTTTAACCTTTGCTAAAGTAGCAGCTTTATCCAACCATACAGGTGCAATTTGAGCCAATGCAACCTTTAGTGTTTCCTTGTTCATATGTCTATTGCGTTATTTGTTTTCGAGTAAACTTAACATTAGGAGGTGACATTATGATTTGTTTCCACACTTATTATTCCTTTTTGTCTTTTGAAAAGTTGGATCAGCACTTAAATTTCTATTCTAAAACGCACATTTACCCTTCTTGATGTGAGTCGATTGGGAATAGAATATGAAACATTTGTGATGCTTTTTATCCAGGTTGTAGAGGCAACATTTTGAATTCCGAGAAGATTGAATGCTTCTACACTTACCCAGGCATTTCTGCAAAAACGTAAGGGATGCTTTGGTTTTTTCGCTAGCCATTCAGCATTCCACAATTGATACGAAAACCCTACATCAATTCTTCTATAAGATGGGTATCGAAATGCATTTCTATATATCAAGTTGTTTCCTTGAATACCATATGCAAGTCCACTTCCAAAAGCTAATAAAAAGTGTGCTTTGAAATTTTCATTATTGGGCAGATAGTCTTGAAAAAACATATTTACAAATACCGCTTGATCTGTAGGACGCGGCACCCATGTACGTTCCACATCGTCAAATCCATTGAACCCTCTATGTTCTATACCATTAATCCTTTCCCTTGCTTGCAATAGTGATACATTGATCCACGATTCAGTACCAGGGACAAACTGTCCATTAATTCGAGTATCCCATCCGATAACGTAACCATCGGAATCATTTTCTCCACTATACCGTATACGCACATTGTCTAAATCATACGATATAGCATCCCATAGCCTTTTATAATAGACTTCAGAGATTAATTTGAATGGTGCTTCACTCACCTTTTTCCACTCAAAATCATATGTTATTCCCGCAACAGCATGAAATGATTTTTGTGCTCTTATGTCCTCATTCAATGTCCCATCTAGCCTTCTGAATTCTCGATAAAACCCCGGTTGATAATAGAAGCCTGATGCAAATTTAAAACTTATGTCTTTCTCCCATTTTAAAGGTTTGTACAATGCTTGAACTCTAGGGGTTATAAATGCTTCCTTATTATAACTCCAATATGCAGCTCGAAAACCACCCGTTAATCGGAATTCAGTTTTATCATTCTGAATCGTATAAGAATCTTGCACGTGTGCATTCAGTCGAGTTGAACTAATGTCATTTCTTGTTCGAACATATTCCTGTAACTGAACAGCGGAAACATCAAATGGAATGGAATACCCAGCTGAGTCAAGTCGCTCCCATTCTTTTAAATTATCATTAAATAATTCATGCTGAACTTTAACTCCCCATTGTATAAAATGGCTTTTGGAACCATTTTCTGTAAGTTGGATTTCATATCCACCTTTATGTTGATAATTGATCACATTTCCCTGCAAAATATTTCGAGCATGAAGGTGTTGGGTGCCGAGCCCCAAAAGCGCTACTTCTTCACCTGCATTTTCTGCGCCAAGAGATGTTTCGATTTGGCTTAGCCTATAGCGTCCTATAATATCGATTGATTCCGTTTCTCGGGAACCATATACACTTGTCAAAAACTTAAGATAAAATGGGTTTTTCTTTCGCTCTGGCAGGTAGTTGAAGGCTAATCCCGCCATTGCATTACGGAATTGATCTCGTTCAGATCCATCATAGGCGGTTGTTAGTTGAACCGCAAGATTGATCAATCCTACAGCTTGTCTACCTGATTCAGGTGTAAGATTATACTGTGATATATTATAATTGGAAATAAAATCCATTTGCCAACTATCAGATAAATCATAGGTTAAATAAGCTTGTATGTCGCCATGATTGGGTTGATACTCCCCTTCTATTTCAAGAGAACTGAGAAGATATCGATTCGTTTTATAGCGAGCACCAATGAGGTATGTAAAATCTCTGCCTCTGAATCTTTTGGAGCCTTCAGTATGTAGGCTTGCGCCCAAAAGAGATGCTGTAAGTGAGCTTTTTGAAATAGTAGGACGTTTGTATCGTACATCAAGAACAGAACTTAATTTATCACCATACTTCGATTCAAAACCACCAGAAGAAAAAGACAAGTCTTGTATCAAATCAATATTTGGAAAAGTCAACCCTTCTTGTTGTCCGCTACGAATTAATTGTGGTCTAAATATTTCAAAATCATTTACATAGATCAAGTTTTCATCGTAATTCCCTCCTCTTACACTGTATTGTGAGGTAAGTTCTCCCCCACTTCCAGCATTCACTCCCAATGCAATACTAGGAAGCGCACTTTCTAAATTCCCAGTAACAGACGGCAACAACATGATTTCAGCTGTTTCCTCTCGAATCATACCAAGATCTTTTATTCTACTATCGCGAACAATTATTTCAAGATCATAATTCTCAGGAATAAGAATGATTTCAACCTTTCTTGTAATGCCATTTGGTGTGGACGCTAATTCAATTGTTTTATCTACATACCCTAATCGCTTAAAAGAAAGGGAAATGGGTCGACCTGCTTCAACTTCAATACGAAAACGTCCATTTTCATCAGACTCCACAGCTGTTTGGGTTTCAGAAACAAAAACTGTTACCAATTCGATAGGCTGATCTGACGATGCATCAAAAACTTGACCACTGACAAATGCCTTTTGGGCCCCGACCCAAAAAAATAAATTGCTCAAGAAAATCGAAAGTAAAAATCTTTTCACCTGCTTAGAACGCTTATTACACATTTAAAGTATGATTACCAATCTCTTTTAAAGATCGTATGGTATCAATAGGACGTTCAGACTTAAAAACGGCACTTCCAGCAACTAAAACATCAGCACCTGCTTGAAGTACTTTCTCTGCATTTTGTAGTCCAACACCTCCATCTACCTCGATCAAAGTTGCAAGATTCTTCGTACGAATCTGAGATCTGAGGTAACTAATTTTTTCAAGGGCGCTATAAATGAACTTTTGACCGCCAAATCCGGGATTAACACTCATAACACACACAAGATCAAGGTCTTCTAAGATAGGATCAAGCAATTTCCCACTTGTATGAGGGTTCAAAGCGACTCCTGCTTTACAACCATACGATTTAATAAGCTGAATGGTACGGTGCAAATGTGTACAAGCCTCATAATGAACGGTAATAATAGAAGCCCCAGCTTCTGCAAATTCTTTGATGTAGCGGTCAGGGTCTATGATCATAAGATGTACATCAAGAGGCTTTGAACAAGCAGCTTTCATTTGTCGCACTATACTTTGACCAAAAGAAATAGCGGGCACAAAGACACCGTCCATAACATCAACATGCAGAAAATCAGCATCACTAGAATTGATCATATCAAGATCGTGTTGCAAATTCGTAAAATCAGCTGCCAAAATAGAAGGCGCTATAAAATGACTCATAAACACATTTTTGTGTAAAGGTAGCTTTATTTTGTGGTTGATATGATCTAAAAAAATAGAAACGATCAATTTATTTAAGAGCGATGCAGCGCAATATACACGTAAAGGCTCTTTATTAAGAATGAAAGATTATGTGATGTCTACATAATGAATTTCAATTGATGATCGTTTAATAGCCTAAAGCCACCCTATGTAAAGAAAATGTACTTTTCTATAATTGAAAATTAATTAAAATGACGAATTCAAATTCAAAAAATTCCACACCAATATTTGTTACTGTAATTGTTATACTTCTAGGTATTTCAGGCTATTTAGCACTTGATCGCTCTAACCTTGCAGATTCTAACGACCAGTACAGAGTAATGATTGATGAAGCTCATGAATTCTCTAAAGATCTTGAGTTATCCTATCAAAATGTAAGTGAGCAGCTAGATGAGATGAAAGGAGAGAATGTAGAATTAAACGCAATGATAGAGGAGCAAAAGACTCAACTTTCCCAACAAAAAGAGAAAATAAGTAAATTAATGTGGAAGGAAGGAAAGTATTATGAGGCCAAGAAAGAAATTGCAAAACTTGAAGAAATGGGCCAGCAATACATTGCAGAGATTTCAAAGTTAAAGGAAGAAAATACGTTGTTAGCTGATGCAAATGTAACCTTACAAGAAAACAACAAAGTTCTTAATCAAAGAGTAGCTAGAACGACTGAAGAGAATGAAGAATTAATAGCTCAAAAAACGCAACTTGAAGATTACAATAAAGAGTTAGCAAAAGAAAAAGATTTCTTAAGTGCGAAGGTTAATGTTGCTTCAGTGGTGAAGGTAGAAAATATAGTAGGTACAGGATATAAGGTAAATAACAAAGGAGATATCACAAAAAGAAAATATGCGAAATATGTTGATAAAGTAAGTGTGTGCTTTACAACGGAGGCAAATTTAGTAACGGATCAAGAAGAAGAAGAATTTTTCTTGAGAATTATAGATCCATTAGGAGAGACAATGGTGATAGAAGATCTTGGTTCAGGTATATTAGTAAACGGAGATGGTGAATCAATAAGATATACTAATACAGCAACGATCGATTATGATAATGCAAACAAACAAGTATGTATTGACTGGTCACCATCATTGCGATTTGCAAAAGGTATCTACGAAGTAGAAATATACAACAAAGGATTCAAGGCTGGTTCAGGAAGCTTTCGGTTAAAATAGAAGAAAATATCTTTCGATATTCAATTAATACCAATTTATGACAAATTGATTTTAGAGGTTACAACATGCGTGTTGTAATCTCTTTTCATTTTTACACGAAGTATGCATAATTCGGGTTTAAAGCTCATTCGGTTAAGATGTCGAGGAAATAAGTTGGATCAAGACAAATCGATTTTAAGATTACTGTTGGAAACAGTAAATAATGGAGAAGCGAAATGAATAATAGGTGTAAGATAATTCTAAAACACCTTGAATTAGGAGCTGATTATGCTGGTTTGGGTGGGGGTTTTGGGGATGGGTGGAGTGATTTTGTGAATTTCACTAAATTTGATACTACGTAATTTGGAAACGCCTTTATAATCGAACCTCCCACATTCCCAATCCCCCGATAAAACCACCACCTCACCCCCATTTTCCACCTTTTACTCACCCTGTATTTCCTGTTTTGCTGACTGATAATTTCTTTTCCTTGCTCCATCTCTTCATAATATGCCGAAAATTCGGAAACACTTTCGAAATAGTACCTAGCAAATCTGCTTTTTACTAACCCTCCGCTCCTGTCTCTTAATTTGTTTACCCATTTTGCATACACACTATGGAAGATTCTAAATTGCTCACTTATAATTCTCCATGGCTCATCAATAAATCGCTGACTTATATTTTTACCGCGCTTTTCGCATGTTGCAACATAGGTGCTGACTATTGATTTCTTTCCTTTTACCCTCAATAATACTTGATATCCCGAACTAGAAA
>JAHDGD010000171.1 GCA_020627825.1 Saprospiraceae bacterium | reverse complement strand
CCTGCTGCAGGTCCACTTACACCAATCTGGGATCCACTTAAAGAACCTACGACAATACCACCAACGATACCGGCTATTAATCCTGAAAATAACGGAGCTCCGCTTGCTAATGCAATACCTAAACACAACGGTAATGCAACAAAGAACACAACGATACTTGCAGGTAAGTCATTCTTTAGATTTCCGAAAAATCCCTCTTTAATTTCAGTCATGATTTAAATTTAATTAGTTAGTGTGGTTTACTATCCACAATATGAACTGGATTCTAAACATTTTGTTTATGAAAATCGATTACTTTTTAAAGTAATAGTACTTTCAGCAAGTTTAAAACTATACTTTTAACTAGTAATTTACTTGCGATCATATCAAATGTACAAACTTTTTCTAATAATAGTAAAACTATCACAGCTGATTTCTGTTATTATTTGTATACTTGTACCTCATACTTCTTTTATGATCGTTGGAATAAAATTTGATTTAAACGTTAGCCTGTTTATCAGGGATCCTCAGGATACAGAATTAGGTAAGAAAATCATACAAAGTAGTATTGATTTGATACATGAAAAAGGATTCGAGAAATTTACGTTCAAAAAGCTGGGTGCACACATAAAATCAACTGAAGCGTCTATTTACCGATATTTTACCAATAAGCACATGCTGCTTTTGTTTTTAAATAACTGGTATTGGGAATGGGTACATTATCTCATTAAGATGAATACTTTGAATGTTGATAATGCTTCGAAAAGAATGCGATTGATTCTTGAAAATATTGTTTACGCTAGTACTGAAAATGCTGCTACAGCCTATGTGAATGAAAATAAATTGCATACCATTATAATCAACGAAGGAGGTAAATCGTATCATACTCATGAAGTTGATGATGAAAATAAAATTGGTCTGTTTAGTAGTTTTAAGTCTCTTGTTGAAACGATATCCAAAACAATTTTGGATATTGAACCACACTTTCCTTATCCACATTCTCTAGCAAGCACATTTTTTGAAATGGCTAATAATCAAGTATATTTTTCGGATCATTTGCCACGATTAACAGATCTTAAATCTTGTGATACGCGAGACGACGATCTTGTAAAAATGCTGGAATATTTTGTATCCAAGCTTTTACCTGCTTATGAGAATTAGTTTATTTCTCTTACTATTAGTTTGCTTTCAAATTTCATGCACAAAAATTGACTGCACTTCATTTGAGGGTCTTGATTGGTGTATTGAGCAGCCTACTGACCATATTCTCACAGAGGATCAACTCGTATTTCAGAATACCAAAGATGGACTTGATTTTCAAGCTACAGTATCTTTAAGTGATACAAATAGTGCCTTGACTGTTCTTTCCGAATCAGAAAGTTATAAAAGTAAAAAAGGAGATCTAGATTTTAATGTATACTATACATCCGAAAAAGTGAAATTGAGTTTGACTACCGTGGAGTTTGTTGAAGGTATTGCTACAGCTCCTGCAGACAACGGGTATTTTACAATTGAATTTTCAGGATTAAATAGAAAGAAAGTTTTGCGATTAATAAAACAACTCCTACCTGAAACCACGATTTGATTATAATTCGTATGTAATTAATGCTCCTTCATCGAAAACCTAAACCTATCGAAACCAATTTTTTATTATCCTTATTAATTAATACAAGTGCTAGATTGATATGAGCTACTCTTTGAGTAATAATTTGCACAATATCTCATTTAATTTTGCATCTTTGTTTTATACACTTTAACCCGAATTATGCATTAGAGCTTTGTTATGAGGGCTGAAAATACTATAAAATCAGGCGATTTGGAAGATTGATCATAGCATCGCTATGGTTAATCTGAAAAAGCCAGCGAAGCGTTGATTTTGACGTAGTTTATGCACGTAATAGATTGTCTAATGCATAATTCGGGTTTAACACTTAAAACCTATATAAAATGCATCACTTACAATTTTCACTCTTTACTCTTTTTTCAATTTTTTTAGTATCCGGATGTAGTCCATCAGGCGATAATGTAAATGTAAATCTGAATGTTACAGAAGATGTGTCTGCTGCTGAGGGATTCGACTTAGAACATTTTCATAAATTATTGATAGAGGAAGGAAAAGATGAAGAAACATGGAATGCGCAATTCCTTTCGGATTTAGTGAACAGAGAAGATGTAAATAATTTGGATCTAAACGGAGATGGAAATGTTGATGTAATTATCGTAGAACCTTTTATAGAAGGAGAATCAAGAGGATTTACTTTATATACAAGAGTAATCGATAATCCGGGAACAGATAACGACGAAGAACAAACAATTGCTACTGTTCTTATAGAAAAAGAAGGAGAGACAGGGACTTTAACTACTTCAGGAAACGAACAATTATATGGGAATCACTACCATTATAGGAGTAGTAATCTAGGTACTTTTTTCTTAATGTACTGGATGTTTTCTCCTCGTATGACTTATGGATCTGGGTATTATTCTCGTTATAATGCAAATTATGCACCACGTCAAAGAGCCTCTACATCTACTTATAGAACGAATATTGCAAATCGAAATAATGCGTTTCAAGGAACGAAAGCAGCAACACCAACACGACCATCTACTGTTACACAAACTGCTGCAAAGCAACGTGTTGCTGCAAAAGGAATAAAGTCAAAATTGACGAACCCTACAAGCTCTCAACGTGCATTCAGAGCACAAACAGCAGCAAGTAAAAAAGCATCTGGTTTTGGAAAAAATTCAACAGGAACTCGTTCACGTTCTTCAAGCGGTAGGACAAGAGGCTCATTTGGTAAATAAGGAAATGTACGAATATCATGAAAGATAATGAACTTGAAATAGGGCAATCTACACCTTTAGATTGGACACTTTCTGATGATGAAAAATTGAATTTCCAGTCCATTTATCTGTTGTACTTAATTACAGAAGGTAGGGTTTTATTTCCCAATTTTCTTGCTGGTAGACTTCGATATGTCCAAAAAGGAATCGATTTTCTTGAGGATAAAAATCTTATTATTCAAAAAGAAGAGTTCGATGAGAAGAAAGTCCTAGGTTTTAAAATTGGAACTTCGGATGTTCGATATGTTTACGAAGCTACTCCTGAAGCTAGGCAAATCGTTAAATCCTACCAAAAAAGGTATAAAGAATACATCAAATTGTATGATGTCTACGCCTATGTTGATCCAGAAGCAGGTAAGTTCGCCTTGAGTAAGTATAAAAAATTGATGCTTAAAGAAAATGGGAAGGAAGCATGGTGGGATTATTTGAATAACGAAAGATGGGTGGATTATAGAGTTCCTATTTCAATTTATAAAGGTCTTGACCCTAGAGAGTTTATCTTCTTTTCATTTATTGCAGAAGATCGTTTTATGCCTGATGCAGACGACGAAGAACACGAATGGGCTGAAGTTTTATTCTTAGGTAGAATATGGGATGAAATGTATGCTATACTTGAGTCGACTCCAGTGTGGGAAGAGCAAGGTGAAGATCGAGAGGCGTCCAAAGAAATTATGGAAGATATGATTTGGCAAGGATCACAGGTCATTAAAAGCCAACGTAAGAAGTTAAATAAGTACATAAAAGAACAAAGTAATACATTGAATCCGTTTAAAGATTTTAATGAATTATATGTTGAGCAAGATCCAGAAGAAGAATATTATTTTGAAGACCCTGTGCAATATCATGGTATGCATCAATATACCCCATTGAGCGATCCTCTTTTTTGGTTAACAGCCGCAATCATCATATGACAGGACAGACCATACAGGATATTTCTTATGCATTCCTAAAACTTGCTTTATTCAAAGACAAAGTTGACGTATCTTCTGTATCTATTTTTAGAGAAGAAAGTGCTTATTGCGAACCTGCAGACATACACATAAGAGCAGCTATAATAGGAACTAGCCACTTCGTTCAGTTTATGAAAGACGATGTACTATTTACAGAAATGTTGGCGTGTGATGCAGAAAAAGACTTCGACTGCAAAAAATTATTGTTTTCTCCTTTGACTTCGATTTCAGAAACCGTTAATTCAAAAGATAAATCTTATGCCTATCGTTTTAATCACCAAGTGATGGATTTAGATGAAAATAAATCGTTGATCAAGGAAAGATGGGAGACGTTGTCTTTTAATGAACCTCTGCTTCATTTGTCATATGACTTCAATAAAAAAACTAAGTTTCCAGCTGCTGAAACCAAAATTTCGATTAACTGTGTAGATACAACCATTTCAGTGCATACAGTACATGAGTACCAAGAAGAAAATAAAGTAGTATGGACAGAAAGTCAGTTTTCAATAGTTTGATGAAATGAAGTCATCCAATATAGGTCTTGCTTTAACTTCTTTTAGCCTGATATGTAGTGGTCTCTGCTGCATAGTAGATGAATATATACTTGCACAGCTAAGTTCCAATATCTTAGGAAATCCAGCCCAACAATGGCCCATTGTTATTGGTCTTATGTTATTAGCAACTGGGGTAGGGGCATGGATTGCACAGTTTGTAAAAGAAGAAAAAACCCTAAAAGCATTTATCAGTATAGAACTTACCTTATCTTTTCTAGGCGGTTTTTCGCCTTTGATCATTATGCTCTCTTATTCTTATGCTTTTCTTCATTTTAAGTTGATTTTCTATGGCATATCTTTTCTGATCGGATTGTTGATAGGTTTTGAACAACCATTGATTGCGACAATCAATAAAAAATTCGTAGGGTTTCGAAGCAATATTTCGATGACCATTAGTTTGGATGTTTTAGGAGCGGCAATAGGTACTTTTATTTGGATTAAATTCTTAGTAGGAAAAGTTGAAATTTACCATGCTGCTTTTATGGTCACATTGCTGAATTTATCTGTTGCACTTCTTACTTACATTTTTTTAGCAAGACATTCTTCGAAAGAAGAAAGTGGAGGATCATGGATGGCTATAGTGATTGCTCTGGTAAGTATAGTAGGTCTATGTGGTATGTTTTTCTCTGGTAGAATTGCAGATGTAGCCGAACAACAGTTATATACTGGTCAAATTATTCATAAAGAATCCACAAGATTTCAACGTGTTGTATTGACTAAAAATGCTAAAACAGATGATGTTTTACTTTTTTTAAATGGTGCTTTACAGTTTAATTCTCGAGATGAGCACATGTACCATGAGAACTTAGTTCATCCTGCTATGACGCATAGTATCATAAAGAAAGGTAAACATGCAAGTCTTGATGTTTTGGTTCTTGGTGGTGGTGACGGATTAGCAGTAAGAGAAATTAAGAAATATCCTCAGGTTGAACATATTACACTAGTAGATTTGGATCCTGCAGTAGTACAGCTAGCTAAATCGAATCCTGATTTTTTAGCAATGAACGATTCTTCTTTGTTTGATTCATCTATTGATTTTTATCCACTTAATTTACGGCCCAATTCTAAAAAAGAGGCCATTAAGATGTTCAAGGATGAGAAAAATGCAGAAGGTAAGCAAGAATTGCTTGTTGTTGATTCTGTAGAAATACTACATGCCGATGCCTACACTTTCGTGGAAGATATGGCTAAAGATTCTCAAAAATATGACCTTATTTTCATTGATTTTCCCGATCCAAGAAACGAATCACTTGGTAAATTGTATTCGAAATATTTCTTTTCTAGAATTCAGCTCTTACTTGATGATAATGGTTTTATGGCTATTCAAGCCAGTAGTCCTGTTCATGCCCAAAAGGCTTTTGTTTGTGTAGGAAAAACACTTACTGCGGCAGGCTTACAAGTTGTTCCATATCATGATAACGTCCCCAGTTTTAAGGAATGGGGTTGGTATCTTGCAAGTAAATCTACAGACCAATTGAATATGGTTCAACTGAATCAATCCATCTATGGAATGGACCATTTTTTTGTTGAAACTGATTATTTAACGCCTCAGAAATACTTCGCCAACACAATTTTTGGTAAAGATATACTAGACAATGCAGAACAAATAGAAGTCAGCACGTTAACGAATCCAGTGGTCTATCATTATTACGTCACGTATGCGTGGAAATCATTCTGATTAATTTTTTACAAATCTTGCATTGAATTCACGTCCTTCTATAGAAATCACATGGAGCATATATATGCCATTTGATAAGGAAGAAACGTCTAGTCCACCTGTTGAAATATTCACTTGTCTTTTAATTCCTTTGCTATCTATTATGAATGCTTTTTCTATGTTTTCAGGACCATTATGTATATACAACATGTGTTGAGTTGGATTTGGGCTTAAGCCCAAAGAAAAAATACCTTCGTTTTTCACCCCGACCATAGTAGGAACTTCATAGCTTTCGGTCCATGTGCATCCATTTGCATCCGTTATCATAACATCGTAAAATCCTGGTGCTAAGTTTTCTATGGATTGGCTTATATCATTTGTTGACCATAGGAAGCTGTAAGGTGCTGTTCCTCCAGTAACTTCTAATTGTATAGAGCCAGTTGCTAGATTGGCTTCACTTGCTGTAATGGTTTCGATTATTTCCAATTCATCAGGTTCTACGATGGTGAAACTATCTGAAACAGTCTGTCCATCTTGATCCGATATTGTTGCTATATAATCTCCAGCGGGGATTCCGTTTTGATTGCTAATATCTGGAGTGAAATTAATAGTATAGGGAGGATTTCCGCCTATTACATTTACAAATATTATTGCATCATTACCACCTGGACAAGATACATGTTGCATGATCTCGGTATTTGCTTGCAATGCAGCTTGTGCGATTTCAACGGTTTGTGTAAACGTGTTGCTACAACAATAATTACTTGTTGTTAATGAAACAGTATATTCTCCAGGTTCTGAAAATATAATATTTTCAGGATGTTTTTCAGTTGAAGTCATTCCATTCCCAAAATCCCAAAAGTAATCAGTAGCATATTTACTTTTATTTTCAATAATCAATTCCCCATTTTGTACTAGTAATTCGAACTCCGTCGGTGGTACTAAACTATCATTATTACCCAGTGAATTGTATCCAAGAAATATACCTGAATCAAATGCTGAATCACCAGTATCGGCAATAACAATTTTAGCATGATACATTTCTCCCGCTTGCACCATAAATTGTGCCGGTAACTGGGACGTATATGCATCAAGTGCAATATCAGAACCATTTGTATTGTCTATGTAATATTCAGGAAAAGAGCCATCATTGACCGTGTTAATACTAACTGGTAAATCCGAATCTGGAATCATAGCTGTATTTTCTGCATCATTCGAGTAGTTCCCTTCTAGTCCTGGTCCACTTACTAAAAATAAAAAAGCATCATTAAAAGTTGTATTTACAAATTCTGGATATTCTTCCGACCCAAAACTATATTTAAAGTCCAATACTTGATCGGTAGTAGGCACAAAATCAAACTCAATAATCGTAGCATCATTTGTTCCTATTCCTGTAACAAATGTAACATCATCATCTCCTAGAATATTTAAATTAGCAGATATAAAATCACCACCAAGACCAGGTATTTCGGTCACATTTCCAGTTGATAAAACCATACCAGCAGAAACTGGAAAGTCAGTATCTCCTTTATCAAAGAAACCGATGTTTATTCCATTCGACGTCGTGGTTACATTTGAAATAGTTACGCTATCGTTTTGAAAAAAATCATATACCATGGTATCAGCTGATACAGAAAGATCAACGGTAAATCCTTGAGAAAAGCAGAAAATAGGAAGGCAAGAAAGGAAGAAGAAAAGATTGGTTTTCATAAGAAGTTGTTTTATCATTTAAAAGTAAAATTATGTGCATCTTGGACTGCAAATAGTATTAATCTTTATAATAAGGACAAATAAATAGATGCATGTGATGCTTGAGGATAATTATTTTTGGCGTAAGCCATATAAAAAAAATAAAATGAAGGTTCGAAACTCATAAACGAGCTAGATATTACCATAAAAATGTTGTACTTAATACAAATTTAATTTTAATTACCCTATAGCTTTTGTTAATTAATTTTCTAGTTCGAACTGAAACATGAAGGCATAACTGTATTAAGGTGAATGAACAACTGTTTTTACATGAGAAAGAATTTCGACGTTAAAGTTGAAATAAGTTGTAAACTGAAACTTGATGTTTCAGATAGGATGCAGCGCAGAAATTAATCATTTTAGTAGATAGAAATGCGGCATTTTGGAGTGCAAATAGTATCACGACTATTTTTTGGGCTCGAGCCCAAAGTAAAAAAAGACTTGCTCCACCTTTGCGAAACAAGCCTTTAACTTAATCTACGTGCTAAGTAGGACCAATATGATTGGCCTTAAATTAATTATAGAGAATTTACATTTTAGTAATTTGAAGCGTACTTGATTTT
>JAHDGD010000170.1 GCA_020627825.1 Saprospiraceae bacterium | reverse complement strand
TAAACCTTTTTAACAAATACTTATAGACACTTTCGTCATTTTACATGTGTTAGATTTTTTTTAAAGATTGACAATCAACTGGGATTCACGTTGAGTTGAAAATCGTTCAATTGAATATCCATTCATGTGACTTTGGGTTCAACCCCAAAATAAAAAAGTAAATATTTTATAGTTCAATTTTTACACCCAATTGCATTAAATCTTCATAAAAACGTGGATAGCTCTTACTGACCACCATTGGTTTTTCAATTTCAATATCCATAATAGCTGATAAACAGGCAAAACTCATGGCCATTCTGTGGTCTCTATATGTAGCAAAGATAGGAGGTGCTTCACTTGATGCTTTGCCTTCTTGAAGGTACATTTCATCAGAAGATTTCTTAGAAAATTTCGAAGGAAGAAGACTAAGGTAGACTTGTACTTTCTGCAATTCTTGTTGTAAGGCTTTTATACGATCTGTTTCTTTTACTTTTAGTGTTTGAAGACCAGTGAAGAGTCCATTTATGCCATGACCTGCAAGACACACAGCAATCGATTGCGCTAAGTCGGGCTGTAATATGAAATTATACTCGTAATTTCCTGTCCTTTCTTCCGAATGTTCCAACAACCAATTACCTGCTTCCCATCTCGCATCAACTCCTAGCTTCTTCATCATGTCAACAATTGCAGAATCTCCTTGTATGGACGTTTCTTTTAATCCTTGAAGAACCACTCTAGATCCCGGCACAAGAGAAACTAAATTAAAATAATAACTCGCAGCAGACCAATCCGCTTCCACCGTATAATCCTTCCCCGCATAGTCCTGATTTACAATCTGAATGATATCTTCTTCCCACGAATAGTCGATCCCAAATTCTCGCATCAATTCCAAGGTCATACTTAAATAGGGCCTTGAGACCAACTCACCTTTTAATCGCAATCGAAGACCATTTGGTAATTTGGGTGCTATCAATAATAAGGAGGAGATAAATTGACTACTGATGGTCGCATCAATTTCTAAAACCTCTTCTTTCGTTTCCCATTTTGCTTCTCCTATTCTTAATGGTGGATATCCTTCTTTCTCTAGATATTCAATTTCCGCACCCAAGGTTTTTAATGCATCAACAAGCGGCCCTATCGGTCTTTCTTTCATCCGCTCACTTCCCGTCAATACTTGATGTCCTTCTTGTAAACATAGATACGAAGTCAAAAAACGATAACTTGTTCCTGCATGATGTACATCATATACTTCGCCCTTTTCTCGTAATACTTTTTTTAGTAGTTGTGTATCATCCGCACTCGCTAGCTTTGAAATCGCAAATTCCTGATCACTCAATGCTTGAATAATGAGCAATCGATTCGATATACTTTTGGAGCCATCTAGATGAATGGTTCCTATAAGCGGTTTGTCTATTTTTTTAAGTTTTGCGTTCATTTAGTCTTGCTTCGTTGAAGAAAAAGGTGGTGCATATTGTGAGTGCTATTGTTGTTATTTCTTGTCTTTTAACCATTGGTCGAAATATAAGCGTTCTATTTTCTGCCTATTTGAAGGGGTGATTATTTCTTTTAATACCCATTGGTTTTGATCGAAGTGTGCTGTATACCACATCACATCATCTTGCTTTTCGAAAACTGCATTATCATTCACATCTCTTATCGTTTTAATCAAGAGTAGATCAGGATCTGATGAAACTGTAAAGTATTGTAAAGCCTCATCTTTTGGAGAAATACGTAGTAGATTTGAACCGTCATATTCTGATGAAAATAAAAACGTTGGATCTTTGCTATTGAGGGCTCCATCTTTATTGAAATCAATGTCTTTTAATTCATACAGGATTTTACCTTTCATTTGGTTAGCTCTAGGTTGACTTTGGTCTTTACTTTTTACATGAATTTGGGAAATATTGATTTTATCTTCGGTCAATAATGTCCTTGCCTCAGTGGTCGTGTTGTAAAAAAGTACATTCCAAAATCTCGGTAAATCTTGTTTTTTATAACTTGAGATGTTAAGTTTCTTTCTAGATTCATAATGACCTATTGATAAAGGAATCATAATATTTGAAGAACTATCTAAGACTATGGGAGCACCATAATTAAATGTATTTGCTGTTACATCTGAGTCTAGTATTTCTGGCGTTATTTCATCATGGTTAAAGGTATTATTTTCTGGTATACGTTCAGTACAAGAAACAAATAGGAAAAACAGGATGACAACACAGATTACTTTCATTATAGTTGTGATTTTGTAAAGGCTAGAAACTTCGTGTAGTTGATTACCTAATCTTTTTCTTTTTCTTTGTTTGCTTCTTTTGCTTTTTCCGCCTCTCGTTCTTTCTTTCGACGTTCACTTTCTGCATCATAAGCCTTGATGATTTGCTTCACTAATCGATGTCGAACGACATCTTCAGCAGATAGATTTACACGACCAATTCCATCAATATTACTCAATAAATCAAGAGCGGTTATCAAGCCACTTTTTTGATTTCTAGGTAAATCTATTTGTGAAAGATCTCCAGTAATAATGCACTTTGCACTCGGTCCTAGTCGGGTTAGAAACATCTTTAATTGGGAACTTGTAGTGTTTTGTGCTTCATCTAGAATCACGAATGCATTGTCAAGTGTTCGGCCTCTCATATAAGCTAATGGAGCAACTTCTATGACGCGTGTAGTCATGAAATAATCTAGTTTTTCTTTAGGGAACATATCATCCAACGCATCGTATAAAGGACGAAGATAAGGATCAACTTTATCTTTTAAGTCGCCGGGTAAAAATCCCAAGCTTTCACCCGCTTCTACTGCTGGCCTTGTCAAAATGATCTTCTTGACAATCCGTTCTTTTAAAGCACGAGTAGCCAATGCAACAGCTGTGTATGTTTTTCCCGTTCCTGCAGGTCCTATCGCAAAAACGATATCGTTTTTAACTGCAGTATCGACTAATTTCTTTTGATTAACAGTCTTGGCTTTAATCGGCTTTCCATTTCGACCATAAACGATGGCTGCATTGTTACTCCCATTACCTAAAAGTGTTTTATGCGGATTGCCACCATTTAGTATATCTTCTATCAATTGAGTTGTTAGTTCACCTTTATTCTTGATGACTCGGATCATAGCCTCTATATCCGATTTCGCCTTTTGTGTATATTTTTTCTCACCGCTTAACTTTATATTCATTCCTCTTGATGTAATCTTTATCTCAGGATAAGCGGCTTTTACTAGATTTAGTTTGGAATTGTTTTCTCCTTGTAAGTCGACTGGGTCGACATCAGTGATTGTTAAAATTATGTCACTCAAATTTTGTATCTCCTTGATTTATAAGTTTTTTAAAATTACATTTTTTTATAATATATTCTCTTAAAAGTTTGTTCAACTTCGGAAAATTCTATTTTTTTGTGTAGTTAATCGATGGATTGCTCTTCACGCTATTCAACTGAAACGTGTAAAAGGTATTCATTGATTCATAAAACGCAAGATTTATTTCATTCAAGCTAATGCAAAAGTGAGGTTTTTCTCGTTATTTTTCGTCTTCGTGTACGATTTTTAAATTGACTGATGTGTCCTTAATAACACTTACTAGTGACTTCGGAAATACCGATTATTATGCTGCAATTTTAAAAGCTTCTATTGCAGGTGCAACGGAATACACTCGTATCATCGATATTTCGCATAATGTTTCGCATTTCGATATTGTACAAGCTTCTTTTATTTTAAAGAATAGCTTCGCTTATTTTCCTCCTTTTACGTGTCATGTAGGTGCGATCAATCTATATTATTCTGCTCGAAATGAGATGATTTGCTTTACGAGAAATGGACATCATTTTATTGGTCCCAATAACGGGTTGTTTACACTGATTTTTCCTGATTTACAAGAAAGGGAAGTATTTGCTATTCCATATAGAAGCTTGCTAAAAATGGAAGCATTCACCGCTATTGCGTCTTTTTCAAGAGCTATTGAGAAAAAGATTCCCATGGACGAATTTGCTCAGCATGGGACAACCCTTGCTAAAGGATTTACAGTGCAACCTGTAGTGTCAGAAAACAGTATTCGGGCTACTATAATTCACATCGATCATTACGAAAATGTAATTGTTAACATCACAAAAGAGCTATTCAATAAAACGGGAAGAGGAAGAGAATTCAGTATCTATTATAACCCTGGAAGTCCCGTAAATAGAATTTCTCATTCGTACAGTGATGTGCCTGTAGGGGAAGTTTTGTGTATGTTCAATACATCAGGATTTTTGGAAATTGCCATCAACCTTGGTAAAGCGAGTAGTTTACTTGCCTTGAAAAAGGATGAAACCATTCATATTGATTTTTACAATTAAAGAGTATGCTACATCGTATTGTTCGTATGGAATTTTCTGAAGCTACCAAAGATGAGTTCAGTAAAATATTTTATGCAAAAAAACCTTTTATTGAGACATTTGATGGGTGCGAATCTGTTGAACTCATGGAGGATCAAGATAATCCTTTAGTTCTTTACACACTTAGCATATGGCAAGCGGATGATTTTCTACAACAATACAGACAATCACCATTATTTATAGAGACATGGAAGAATGTAAAGCCTTTATTTTCTGCGAAAGCACAAGCATTTTCTCTTATTAAACACCAACAGGATGACGGAACTTGATTGTCAAGATTATAAAATTATTTTTGGCTCTTGCCAAAAGAATCTATCCACCTTTTTGTCAGAGAATGCATACACGTTGATATGTGTCTTGGTTGATGAAAACACGCATAAGTTTTGCTTTCCAAAAATTTCTGAAGCATTGTCGGATTATCAGCATATGGTAATCGAAATATCATCTGGTGAAGATTTTAAAAATTTGGAAACGTGCCAAGAGATATATTCTCAAATGCTAGAAGGAGGAGCTGATCGCCAAACACTTATGGTTAACCTTGGAGGCGGGGTGATAGGCGATATGGGTGGTTTTTGTGCATCGACTTATATGAGAGGTATTGACTTTATTCAGATTCCTACTACACTTCTTTCTCAAGTAGATAGCAGTGTTGGAGGTAAATTAGGGGTAGACTTTGAAATGGTGAAAAATATCGTTGGCGTATTTAACAACCCTGAACGAGTCCTTATTGACCCTGAATTATTAAAGACTTTGGATACACATCAAGTAAGAAGTGGATTTGCAGAAATGATAAAACATGGTCTCATAGCGGATGAGCAATTGTACGAAGACCTATTTTCGATGCATTTTGGGCTCGAGCCCAAAAAAATAACAACAGATATTGTATACCGAGCCATACAAGTTAAAAAACGCGTGGTAGAAAAAGACCCCTTCGAAAAAAATCTCCGAAAAATCCTGAATTTTGGCCACACATTGGGACATGCAATAGAAACAGAAAGCTGGCATCTTGAAAAGCCGTTGTTACATGGTGAAGCCATAATCGTAGGGATGATCTGTGAAAACTACATTGCTTATCTTAAAGGGCTACTCACGAACGAAATAATGGAAAGGATCAATCAGCAACTCAAACATGTGTTTTACCGTGATGATGTTGTAGGCAACGCTCAAGAGATTATATCGCACATGAAAAAAGACAAGAAAAATCAAAATAAGAGGATTTTTGCTGCGTTAATTGATGGAGTAGGAAGTGCAATTCCTGCTACTGAAATTTCCGAAGAAGAAGTCTTGCAAAGTTTATCCTATTATAAAAATATGTAAGATATGTCTCAAGATACTTCTAAAAAGAGCAATACCATCAAACCTATAATTCGAAAGCTCATCCGCTTTATGTGGCTGGCTTTATTCGGAGCTGTGGCATTCGCTATTCTCTTTTTCGTTTCCCTTAGTTTTTCTGACTTACCAGAAACTACCGAACTTGAAAATCCCACATTTGAATATTCGACTAAAATATATACGTCTGATAATGTCGAACTAGGGCGTTACTTTAGTAAAAATAGAGATTGGGTAGAGCCTCAAGAAATGAATCCACATCTAGTGAACGCTCTAGTGGCAACTGAAGATGAGCGCTTCTTTAGACATAATGGTATCGATTACAAAGGAACGTTGAGAGCTGTTGCATACAGGGGTAAAAAAGGTGGAGCTTCGACGATCACACAACAATTGGCTAAATTGCTTTTCCATGAAAGAGCTACTAAATTTTTACCTAGAGTACTTCAAAAGTTTAAAGAATGGATCATCGCCATTCGCATAGAAAAGCGTTACACCAAAGAGGAAATCATTGCCATGTACCTCAATAAATTTGATTACTTAAATGATTCCAATGGAGTTGCAGCTGCATCAAAAACGTATTTCGGAAAAGATCAAGCTAGATTGAAAGTAGAAGAAGCTGCCGTATTAGTAGGAATGCTTAAAAATCCCTATTACTACAATCCCATAAATTTTCCAGAAAGTGCGAAAATAAGACGTGAAGTTGTATTAAAACAGATGGTTCGGAATGACTTTTTATCAGAACAAGAATATGATGAATTAAGACAAACCTCACTTGACATGTCAAACTTTGCAAGACAAGAAGATAGTAAAGGCCTTGCCCCCTACTTCCGAAGTGAATTAACAAAGTGGTTGAAAAACGTCTTGAAAGAAGAAGAAAATAGAAAACCTGATGGATCGGTTTACAATATTTATACCGATGGACTTAAGATTTACACGACAATTGATAGCAAGTATCAGCAATATGCTGAACAAGCAGTTTCTAAAAATATCAAGGAAGTTCAGAGCCGATATAATACAGTATGGGCAGGAAAAGATCCTTGGACTTACAAGGCTGATGATGATCAGAAGAAGATCCGCACGGAATCTCTTAATAAATTAATTCGTCAAACGAAATTGTTTCAAAGCATCAAGGATAAATATATGTCTAAGATTTTCGCATCAATAAAGGCTGATGTCCCCGGTGTGAAATTAAGAGATGTGGATGTATACAGAATGTTGAATCAAGATAAAAAGAATACCTATCTGAATACCTTATTATCGAAGAAGTACATCACGAAATCACAGTTAAATGATTATTTAGCTGTCATGAAATTGGATGATTTCAATGATTTAAAGAGGGAATGGAAGAAGATGGAAAAGCAAGTGAAGAAATCTTTTTCTACAAAGAAAAGCATCAAAGTATACGATTATAAAACAGGAGGTTTTACTACTAAAACCATGACCCCACTTGATAGTATCAAATTTCACAGACAGCACATGCAAAGCGGAATGTTAGCTGTAGAACCTGCTACAGGGTATGTTAAAGCTTGGGTAGGAGGTATTAATCATGAGGTTTTTCAATATGATCACATTAGTAGTAATAGACAAGTGGGATCTACTTTTAAACCTTTTGTATATTCGACTGCGATTTTTATGAATGGAATTTCACCGTGTTGGGAAGTAGATGATATACAATATAGTATACCGGCCAATGACCCAAATTTTGGTTTGATGAAAAAATGGGAACCTGCCAATGCAAACAATAAGTTTAGTGGCAAACCTATGACCTTATACCAAGGGCTGAAAGAATCGAAAAATAGTGTATCGGTATATTTGATGAAAGAATTGGGAAATGTTGAACCAGTGCGTAATCTTGCAGCTAATATGGGGATTCCGAAAGAAAAGATACCTGCCTTTCCTTCTATCGCACTTGGAACTCCTGAATTGTCATTATACGATATGACTTCAGCATATGCTAGTTTCGCGAATAAGGGATTGTATAATAAACCTGTTTTTGTTACACGCATTGAAAACAAAGATGGTCAGGTCATTTATTCGGCAGTTCCTGAACAATCCAAAGCTTTACCTGAGGATTATAATTATGTAATGGTAAGTATGCTGAGAAAAGCTGGTGAATTTATTCAGCCTAAGTTTAGTGTCGAAATGGGAGGTAAAACAGGTACTACGAATGATTATGTAGATGGATGGTTCATGGGCATCACACCCAATCTTGTTGTAGGTACATGGGTAGGAGGAGAAGACCCTTGGATTCGTTTTCGGACACTTCAAAATGGTCAAGGAGGAGTTATGGCAAGACCCGCTTTCATTCATTTTATTCAAAGTCTTGAAAACGATGCGAGCTCAGGGTTTGATCGAAATGCCCGATTTCCTGTACCTGAATCAATGGATGTTGAAATCAATTGTGATGTGTACAACAACATTAAAAAATCTTATGAAGAAGATGACATTGATGAGGATTTATTTGATGACATCGATATGGACAATTTTTAACCGATCCTTCTCAATGTGATTTGCTTTATTTTGCGTTTATTTAAATAACGTGAATAATGGATAAGGAATTTTATCAGAAACCTTTTAAAGGGTTAGGTTTGACTATAAATTCCAAAGGACTAGCCATAGCTAATTCGAGGAATTTTTAGGAAAAAGATGACCCTTTAAA
>JAHDGD010000169.1:4743-8678 GCA_020627825.1 Saprospiraceae bacterium | reverse complement strand
TATAATATTCTTGCTCAGGTACATATTTGGTGCTAATGAAATCATGCTGCATGGCATAAATGTTCAAATAGTGTTTCATAACAACCAAATCTGATTTTAGCAAAGACTGTACAGCTATTAAGTTTAAATAGATTTTAAAACTACCATATACAGCTTTTCTGTTTACATGAGGATTTAATAGTGAAGTTAGACTTTTCTGTTCTCCCTTGTATCCTGTTTCTAGTATCACGTTGCTACTAGTACTTGATTCTTTTTTCATATTACTCTACTTTAATAATCGAAATACCACCCAACAAGTTTGCTGTATTTCCTGTAGAAGTTCGATCTACTTATAGCTCTATACATTATGTTTAGTTCATGAACATGAATAATCTACATGCCAATCAAGATTTCAATAATGATATCAGCACACTAACTTCCTTTTGTTTTATTCTTATTCCTGCCAAATTCATATGAGCATCTAATAAAAAGTGAATAGTTTGATTTAAAGCTACTTCTTGTTCCCATTCGTTTCGAAATTTGAACAAAGCAATATCTTTTCCATTATGATAAATACCAACATCAATTTCATCTTGAGTATGCAAATAAGGGGTTGGATCATACGAAAAAGCTCTTTTTAATCCTGTAGTTGAAACCCACGACGATGTTTCAACAATTGGATTATAAAATATTTCTTTTGGGGGAAATTCTAAATCATGTGTATACACTAGGTTAAATTGCATCAAAGACACGAACTCAATCATTTTAAATTTTTGAGTCTTTTTATCAATATATAAATCAATAAAACTTCCTGATGTTGAAACTACTCTTCCCATTTCATCTCTTTCAATCTCTGTCGTTTTATTAAATCGATAAAAGTAACAATCAGCAATATCCCCTCCTTTAGATGCATCAAAAATGATCGCACCATATTGGTTCGTGAATTCATTTAAGACAAATCTTGCTAAACTATTCTGTTTTTTTAGTTCTTTAATTTTCATTTAATACATAGGATATTGAAAATATAACGTTCCATTGACAAAGTGTACTCCAAAATTAGTTGCCAGCAAATTATCAATACTATAAAGAGAAGAACTCTATTTCCTCCCCCACATCACCACTTCGGCAAATACCCCATCTTTGCTAATAAATACAGAAAAGCAATAGCAAGACTGGAACATAAAAACATCCACAAAACGAATCGACCTCCTTTCACTTTAAATAATGTTTTTGCCCCTTCATTTCGCGTCTTAAGCACCATCATAAATGGGACTACGAAGAGACAATATACGCAGACAAAGCCTGCATAGCCAATGGCTGTCACAAATCCATTCGGAAAGAAGAAACTCATGATTCCTGGAGGCAAAAACGTAATACATGCCGCATAAAATCGTCCCGTCTTATTGTCTTGAAATGAAAAAAGATCAGCGACATAATCGAACAATGCCAATCCTACACCCAAAAAAGAACTAATGATGGCAAAATTGGAAAAGATCGTGAGGATAGTATTGGTAACGCTAGATCCTTTTGATTGCGTCAACGCTTCTACTAAAACGCCCATATTCCCTCCCCTTTCATTGATGTCGACAAATGCATCTCTCGATATATTCCCAAAAACAACCAATACAAACAAACAATACACAATCAAGGCTAAAAAGGATCCTAGCCATAGTGAATTTTTGATCCGAACTGGATCCTTTCCATAGTATTTATACAAACTGGGAACAATATTAGCGAAGCCGTAGGATGTCAAATAATACGGTAAAACCGCCCATATATAGGGTACGTAATCCCCTATTCCATAAGTTGCATCCAGCCACTTAGCGCCTTCGATATGTAAGGCAAAACCCGACATGGACCACACAAAAGAAATGGCCATGCCCACCACTAATATCGTTGACATGCGTCCCACAAATTTGGTACTTAACCACACGATTGCAGCCATTAAACAACCAAATAATAACCCTAGAACCCCTTGTGCCCACGATACATCTTCAAGAGTCGCGATATTCAAACTCGTCTTCGCTATACTCCCAAATGCGCTAAAATAAGCATACAATAAAATAAAAAGTAAAAAAGCTATCGCTATCCCAGTAATGACATTCCATGTATTGCCCAGCACATTCTTAACCAATGTATCGAAGCTTGCACCCGGTTCATACCGCGTATTCACTTCCAGTAAATACACACCCGACAAATAACTCAAGTACCATAAAAAAACCAAACTGAGGATACTAAATCCGAGCCACATGCCCGACGAGACAATAGGTAAGGTAAACATTCCGGCTCCTATTGCAGTGCCCGCAGTCAACATAACTCCTGTAAGGATAGATTTTTTAGAGGTCATATTTATCTAGATTAAGATGGAACGTAAATTGTATAAAGTTAAAATTGAGCACATGCTCTTTTGGGCTCGAGCCCAAAAACACATAACACCACTACATCACCTCATTTCGAATCAAACAATGCTTTCGTATCCGCCATCCATTGTTGCATCATTTCTGGTTGCTTCATCAAAGCTTGCATGGCCTGCATGGCTTCCATATGATCAGCATCTTGCTTTTTCCACATCTCCATTCCATGTGCTTGGCTAAGCTTTGCCATCTCTTCAAATGAATCCGCTTCAAAAACAAGATCACAAGCACCGCCTAATTCTTTACAAGTCATCTTTTTCATGTCTTCTTTTTTGTGAAAATTACACATTCTCTTGAAAATAAAACCACAAACACTTTCTAATCTTCTATTTCTATTTCGAAAATATGCACCAATCCTTCTATTCCAGATCTGGAAAAACGAGCACCTTTTACGTTATTTTGTACAGGAGAAATCCTATACCCAAATGCCGTTCGAAAATCAGCCCCTTCAAGGATTGTATGGTCAAAAATTGCGTCATGCAAATCGCATTGATTAAAGACTACTTGACTACAATCAGCCTCTGTAAAATCCGTCTCCTTTAAAGAAGTTGTATCGTACTTCATTTTCTTCACATTCATCTTATAGAATGTGCAATGATCCAAGGTACATCCTTTAAAAGATGCAGCCAGATTAAAAGTAGAACAATCCTCAAATGCAACACCTATCATCTTACAAGATTCGAATGTAACAGATTGCAGACTCGTATCTACTAATGAAATATTACTCAGATTACAATCAATAAAGCTGCACTCCATAAACCGTAGCTCTGAAAGGTTTACATTTTCGAATGTACAATCTTTAAAAGTACAATACTCATAAGCCGCGTGTTGTATGCTGTCTTTTGAAAAGTCAATCCCTTTAAATTCTTGGTCTTCAATCAATCTCATAACATCATACCAATAAACTGATCAATAAAATAATACATAATGCTGAAATGGAAAGAATGCCAGTCATTACCGTCCAGCTCTTAAGGGTTTGAGCTTCTGAGATACCTAAGTATCGATTCACTAACCAAAACCCACTATCATTCACATGCGAAAATCCACTTGCTCCTGCAGCCACTGCTAATACCATCAATGCCATTTGGGCTTGACCCAAATCCATTCCTTCCACTATAGGCGCCATAATACCAGCAGCAGTAACCATTGCTACGGTTGCAGACCCTTGAATTAAGCGTACAACCAATGCTAGTAAAAAAGCGAGAAGTAAAGGTGTGATAGACAATAAAGCAAATTGATTGGCTAACATTTCGCCGGCTCCTGTTGCAATCAACATCTCTTTAAAAACACCACCAGCTCCTGTTATCAATATGATTATTCCAGCAGGACCAAGTGCTTTTACAGTAAGATCTTGGAGTTTATCAAGAGGATACCCTGCTCGAACCCCCAAGGTATACCACGCCAATAATACAGAAATGATCAATGCAATAATCGGATTACCTATGAAATTAAGTATGCTAAGTATTTCCGACTCTTTATCTGCAATCACAACAGAAGCTACTGTATTACAGACAATTAGCAAAATAGGAATTGCGATAATCA
>JAHDGD010000169.1:0-4643 GCA_020627825.1 Saprospiraceae bacterium | reverse complement strand
CGGAATAGCAAAATACAACAAAGACTTTTTCGTCTTCTGTTGTAAACCATATAAAACAGGAATCAAGATGATAAAAGCCACATCAAAAAATACAGGAATCGCAATGATAAATCCTGTAATACTAAGCGCAATCGGCGACTTTTCAACCCCAAATATCCGCAATAAGGTGGAGGATAATTTTTCCGTTGCGCCACTTTCACGTAAAATCTCACCGAAAATAGCACCTAAACCTATGACAATCGCAATATAACCCAGGGTGCCTCCCATCCCTTTTTGAATGGTCTGAATAATATCGGCAAATTCCATCCCTGCCAAGACGCCAACTAAAATAGAAGACATGAGCAATGAAACAAAAGCATTCATCTTGAGCAACAAGATCAACACCAATAAAAAGACGATACCTACACCAAAGGCTACTAATAAATACACATCCATGTTTACCAATCCGTATGTTTCGGTGTGTCAGGATCTTCTATCGTTCGATAGGTATGCGCCCCAAAATAATCGCGTTGTGCCTGAATCATATTAATAGGGAGCTTTTCAGAACGCACAGAAAGATAATACTGGATGGCTGCTGAAAAACAAGGAGTTGAACGCCCATGTTCTGCAGCTAATGCATTGATTTTACGCGCACTATCATATCCATCTTCAAGAATATTCATGATATTGGGTGCATGGTAAAGATGCTGGATACCAGGGTGTGTGTCGAATGCTTCCATAAATACAGGTAACATTGCTGACCGTATAATACACCCGCCTCTCCACAAAGAAGCTACTTCTCTCATGTTGATGTTCCAGTTGTAGTCATTCGAAGCATCTTGTATAAGATGAAACCCTTCAATGTGTCCTTGCATGCGCGCCATCAGAAAACCTTTATTCAGGATTTCTGCCCATTCCGTAGTGAATGGTATGTGATTTTTTGGGCTCGAGCCCAAAGAACTTCTAAGCGATTTATAAGAACTGATGATCCGTTGATTCATAGCAGCAGTCATGGTAGGAACCGCAATGCCTAGGTCCAAAGCCTCTTTACTGGTCCATTTGCCCGTGCCTTTGTGTCCTGCAACGTCTAAGATTGTATCCAATACATATTCATCTCCCTCTTGCTTGCGCAAAATATCAATTGAAATTTCAAGTAAATACCCTTTGTGAATGGCGCTAAACCCTTCTAATATATTGGCAATTTCTTCATTGCTCAGATTGAAAATGGTCTTACATACATCGTACACTTCGCTGATCAATTGCATGTCAGCATATTCCATTCCATTGTGCACCATTTTTACAAAATGTCCAGCTCCTCCAGGCCCTACCCATTCTACGCATGGATCACCTCCTGCAACAGCAGCCATTTTTTGCAAGATCGGCAATAGATGACTTTTGGCGTAAGCCGTACCTGAAGGCATTATGCTAGGTCCTTTCAAAGCACCTTCTTCCCCTCCTGAAACACCCATTCCTACGAAATGCAAGCCTTTTTCACTATAGCTTTTACTCCGTCTTTCGGTATCCTTAAAAAAAGAATTACCAGCATCAACCACCATATCATTTTCAGATAATAATGGTGCTAGTTTATCCATCATCTCATCAACAGGAGCTCCCGCTTTAATCATAAGAATAATCATACGAGGTGGCTCGATAGACTGCACAAAATCTTCCATATCCTCCGCACCATAGAACGGCAAATCATCAAAAGTGGAAACAAAATCTCGCACCACTGTTTCCTCGCCAGGAAACGGAATATTATATACAGACGTTACATTTCCTTTATCTGCAATATTTCGTGCCAGACTTTTTCCCATAACACCTAAACCAAGTAATCCTATTTTACTTTTTCCCATTTGTTAATTTTTCAATTGCTTCTTTTAATATGGCTTCTTTCGATTGGTGTACATCAATTTCTATTGCATCTTTAGGTGGCTGCAACGTTTCATACTGACTTTTCAGTAGCGATGCAGGCATAAAATGTTCTTCTCTTGCTTGCAATCGTTCGTGAATAACCGAAAAAGAAGCTTTTAGGTGTACAAATTTCACATCATCAAGAGACCTTGTTAAAAGTTTTCTATAGCTTTTTTTCAAGGCAGAACAAGAAAGAATGGCTGATGTATGTTTTTGCATTTCTTCATTGAGAAGCATTAGCCAAGGTTCTCTATCTGAATCATCCAGTGAATGCCCACTGCGCATTTTGTCAATATTCGCCTGAGGATGAAAATCATCTCCTTCCAAGAATGGAATATTCCATTGTTCCGCAAGTGCTTTCGCCAAAGTTGACTTTCCACAGCCTGAAACTCCCATCACTATAATATATCGATTCACTGGATACATTTAAAAAAACAAATATGCAATTAATCAGGCTATTTTGCTTTTTTACTTTCAACTAAATGATTGCCAATAATCAAGATTAATCCTACACAAAAGAGAATAGGAAACCACACTCCTATTCCACTCGCATTCCATTTTTCCATTGCAATCATGCCTATTTCAACTAACATAAAAGTCATACATATGGTAATAAAAGCGTTCAGTTGTCGGATCATAGAAGCCGCCAAAGCATGTTGTTTTTCTCTATTGGAATCTGTTATAGGAATACTGTAATTAAAGGATTGAGGAAAGTGGCTTAAGGTTAACAGACCAATACCCATAAGGGCAATAATAGCAGTTAAAACGATAAAAGATGACTTATGTCCATATCGATCCACTTCTCCATTTGCATTGAAATGAACTGGGATGGTCTCGGAAAGGTGTGTATAGCTTATACATGCATAGATGATAGCAAAAATAATGAGTAAAATAGTGATTAAATTACAAATCAAATCTATTCTAGAGACATCTCGAAGACCAATTTTTGTCAATAAATTCATAATTTTTGCATTTATAATGTGAATAATGGATATGGAATAAAATCAGCCTTGTAGTTACCTGTTGAAATGTCAATATTTCATAATATCTTTTAAAGAGTCATCTTTTTCCTAGAAATCCCTCTGATTAGCGAAGGCTATTTCTTCAGAAATTCTAGTTAAACCTACCCTTTTAAAAGGTTTCTGATAAAATTCCATATTCATTATTCAAGAAATTATAATAACGAATATACTACATATTTATAACTTTAAAGTCTAACTTAAATTATACAATGATTCTTGTAATGGAGCTAAGAAATGAAGCCACTGGAGGATTTTTTAAACTAACTGCAAACCTTTCTACGTTTAATGGAAGATACGAAGATCAACCTCGTGAGAATCTATTTACGATCGCATGGAATATAGGAATAGATCAATCCATAAATGTAAATGGTGAACAAGTTCTTTTCCCAAAAGATGCCGTCACGACCTTTACTGCGAATCAATCATTTGAATTCGAAAACCCAAGTGATATCATTGCTTGGCAATTCAATAGACCTTTTTATTGTATTGTAAATCACGATGCAGAAGTGTCGTGCGCAGGATTGATATTTTATGGATCATCAGACTTATTAATGATTCAACTTGATGCCAAAGAAAGACCAAAAATTGAATTGCTCTTTAATGTATTTAAAGATGAATTCGAGGAAATAGACAATCTACAAGAAGACATGATTCGAATGCTGCTAAAGCGTCTCATCATAAAAATCACCAGATTGTACAAAGTACAAAATAACATTTCAGCGATCATACCCATAGAACTTGATCTTGTGCGTCAATATAATTTATTAGTAGAACAGCACTTCAAGGATTGGCATCAAGTACAAGATTATGCGAATGAATTGAATAAGTCACCTAAAACGCTGAGCAATCTTTTTTCAAAATTTAGCCCCAAGTCACCTTTGAAAATCATCCATGAGCGCTTGATTCTAGAAGCAAAAAGATTATTGATCTATACAGATTATACTATAAAGGAAATTGCGTATGAGCTAGGATTTCAAGAAGTTCCACCATTTAATCGGTTGTTTAAAAAAATAGCAACAGAAACACCGTCTGATTTTCGCAAGAACATCAAGGTGTAATGGATCCTGCAAAAAATCGGTCATTACTTTACTCATGATGCATAGAAATTCTTTTCATAACGTTTAGCTGATGTAAAGAGATAATGGAATTATGTTTATTTTTAACCAAACGAAAAAACAAAATCTAATGAAATATCTCAAGTATATCTTACTAGGCCTTGTGGTCTTATTCGTGTTATTCATCTTAAAAGGTGTGTTATCCCCTACTCAAACATATGATGTAGAAGTTACTGTGGATAAATCCGCTAAAGAAGCATGGGCTGTTATGAATGATGAGACCAAAACAATGGATTGGTTAAAAGGATTGACAAAAGTGGAACACATCAGCGGCGAGAAAGGCAAAGTAGGTGCTGTTACAAAATATACCTATACAGAAAATGGTAAAGAATCCTATATCATGGAAACGATGAAAGAAATTGTTCCGTATAAAAAAGTGGCGATGGATTTTGTAATGGATGGAGTTATGACCATGGATTATACGATGAATCTTGAAGAAAAAGATGGTAAAACCATTGTAAAAAGCACAACGATTGCAGAAGGAGATGGAATGTTTATGAAATCGTTATTTACGTTTATGAAAAAAACTATGATTTCACAAGAAGAAGAAAATCTCGCGAACTTACAAAAAGTCATAAACGAAAATACCACAGATTATTTCCCTGCACCTCAGGTT
>JAHDGD010000015.1 GCA_020627825.1 Saprospiraceae bacterium | reverse complement strand
GGTGTATATTCTTCAGATTCAACAGACCATTCTTCAGCTAGTAATGTATAAGCTCGAATCTTTTCGTGGTTTTTAAGGTCTTGATTAAGTTCATCGATTGCTTGTTGATAAAATTTCTTTACACGATCATTCTCGATCATATATAATCCAGCAGTCCAATGAATTCTTTGATCCAAACACCACTTCTTTAGCTGACTAAAATCCGGGATAATAAGAGCTGTCAAAAAAGGTTTTTGAAACCCTATAACCATGGCTTGATCTATTGCAAAATGAGTTCTTAACTTAGCTTCGACCTTCTGAGGAAAAATATAACGTCCCGCAGATGTTTTGATGATGTCCTTTTTTCGATCGGACACATAGAGAAACCGATTTTTAAAATAACCAATATCTCCTGTATGAAAAAATCCTTGTTCGTCAATTCTTTTACGAGTTAATTCAGGTTTTTTATAATACCCCAACATAACATTGGGTCCTTTAACAAGGATTTCACCGATTTCTTCTCCTTCTTCTTTATCGATTTTCACCTGGACTCCTGGAATCGGTATACCTACAGAACCATATTTTGTCCCGCCAGGATCGAATCGATTACAACTAACAACAGGACTAGTTTCCGTTAGTCCATATCCTTCAATAACAGGAATTCCTGCTGTATAATATAATCTCGCAATATGCTTTGGCATAGAAGCAGCACCTACTATGATCCCTTGTAATTTGCCGCCCAAAATATTACGCCATCTTCTATATATGAATAAATCAATGAAATAAAATGAAATAGAATTTCGTAATTTTTGAAAGGTGCCTCTGGCCTCTTTTTCACCAAGATTCATGGCGTATTTTACCATTCCCTTGACCAATTTATTTTTCTTTTTTAAACGAAGATTAATTTCATTGTGAATTTTTTCTAAAACTCTAGGAACAGATGTAATATACTCTGGTTTTATATCGCGTAGATGTTTTACTAAATCTTGAGGATTTTGAATAAAATGAATTTTTGCTCCTACTGCAACATAGGTATAGATGACCATACGTTCAAAAACATGACTTAATGGTAAAAAGCTTGCTACTTTATGCTTAAAATTGACGGGTAATAAAGGAATTATTGATTTA
Organism: Saprospiraceae bacterium; assembly: GCA_020627825.1. Taxonomy (GTDB): domain Bacteria; phylum Bacteroidota; class Bacteroidia; order Chitinophagales; family Saprospiraceae; genus JAHDFB01. Next base: position 43,817 of record JAHDGD010000015.1, on the reverse strand, counting down.
ATATTGGAAATAATATTATGATGAGAAAGCATTACCCCTTTAGGTAAACCTGTAGAACCAGAGGTGTATATTATTGTAGCCAAGTCTTGCGCTAGAACAGCATCTTTTCTGATCTTTAACTCATCAAGATGTATGTTCTTACCTTTATCGATAATATCATTCCAGGATAAATGACGAATACTATTTCCGAAACTTATCAATCGATCATTGTCAAACCCCACATCATTTAATTTATCGGCAATCAGATCTTCATTTACAAAACAATACTTCAAATCTGCTTCATCGATAAGATACCTCAATTCTTCTTTTGTATAATTCGTGTTGATGGGAATCGTTGTTAACCCTATCATCAAGGAAGCGATATCTATTACAAACCAATCCGTAGAACCATAGGAAGTAAAAATGCCTATTCGATCACCTTTTTGTAAGTCAAGTGATATAAGACCATATGCGAGCTGCTCTGCTTGATGAATGAATTGTTGAGTCGATCGATTTTCCCATCGGCCTAAAATTTTCTGATTGAATGCATGTGAAGAACTGAACCGTTCCCTTTGAAAATAAATAAGGTCAAAAATTCTAGTAAAGTTCAAACTTTTAATTTTTAGTCCGATCAAACAACGGAAATAGAATCAATAGGGTCTTAACAATATAAGTTTTATCAAAATTTCGCTTTGCTTATCTATATTCTCTATTCATGTAGTCATTTCCGCAAATAGATAAGCTAAAAAGATCACCTACTATAAAAGAATAATAGGTGATCTTTATTTTTTTGGGCTCGAGCCCAAAAAAGTATATTTTTAAATTCCGTTTACAGCTTCTAGTGCATCTATAGTTCCCCAGCCTAAATCACTATCACGGCTAGGATACAAACTTGTTGCATTCTTTAAAACATCCAAAATGGTGGCTCTTGTGGCAGATGGGTTTTGTGCCCATACCATAGTTGCAATTCCTGCTGTTGTTGCTGTTGCAGACGACGACCCTCCTACATATTTAGGTTGATCACTATATCTCGCTAATGAAACAGAAACACGATCACTATCTGAAGCTCTTTCCATTATAATTACGAAATCAACTTCAGGACCTTCATGACAAGTTGTACATTTCTGTAGATTTGAAGTATTTTTAACTCCAGTAACAGCTCTAACTTGTGACATATTTGCTGGGAAAATAACAGGGTACCAACTCGTCCACGATAAAGATGTTCCTGCAGCACCAAACATTAATTTTTGCTTGTTATATGCATAAAATACGCCATCAGCAACCGTACTACTGTAAAAAGGAGTTCCTATAGACATACTTATAACTTTAGCCGAACTATTTCCAGCTAACACAAGTGCATCTCGAACTCCATTACGTTCATTAGAAGTAGAAATGATCACATCTTCAACAGCTCTTATAGACATTAAGTTAGATTGATACGCAACACCTACTGAATTCCCATCATTACTTCGAGGAGCAGAAGCGTGACCAGCCATTGATGTACCATGCCCACAAGGATCATCAGGAGAATCCAATGTTTTCCACCACCATGAACCAGAGTATTTCGTGCTATATTTTTCAACAGTACGACCAGAACTATATCCAGAATTAAAATTACTTCCTAAGTTGTCTTGGCTAAAACTGGCGCCAGTATCAATGATACATACTTTTACATTGTCTCCTTGACTAGAATTGTCCCAGGCATCATCAATATTATGATTCGTGAAATTCCAAGGCAATTTTATTCCAGGATCTATTGTAGTATAATCAGCTGTATTTATGCCATAATTAGGGTTTCCACTACAACCTGAATCACTTCGATCAACTTGTACAACATCCGATATATTAAATCCTAATGGCTCAGTAAAACGAACATTTGGATGATTGCGCAATAATTCAATAGTTTCTTTGAATTGAACTTTTACAATAATTTGAGGAAGAACATCAACTTGCCCATAAGGTTGGAGGTCTCTTATAGATATTGTATTTGAGTATCCTTTTTCTTCTGAAGAAAGAATCAAGTTTTCAATTTCCAATCTAGCTTTCACCCATTCAGGTGAAGTAATATCAATAGTATGTATATTCTTTATAATATCGAAATCAGGATCTATTGTATACCCTATCGAAAGAAAGGAGTCAGATAGCATAGTTGCGCTATAAATCATTGCATCATTTTGATTCTCCCAAGAGAATGTTGTTCCATTCTTTAAAGATGAAATAACTTCTTCTTTAATTTCTTCAAATGTGTATCGATCAGGTGTAGGAGTTTCCATTTCCTTTTCGTTAAAATCTTGCTGTGAACAAGAATATACGAAAAATCCCGCCATCAATAGGATTAGATACCTAAAGCTTATCTTTTGCATAAATTAGTGTTTAAGAGTTTTTATGAATAATATGTCATGATGTACAAGTGATGTATTTCTAAATTGCAAAATAGTATAATATATAGTAAAAGTCAACATATTATGTATTGAAAATACACCCACAATTAGTATATAAAAAGATTTATTGCGCAATATCCAAAATGATTATTCGAAATTTTAGCTTACATTAAACATAAATTCTCACTTTACATTTCAAAAAATTGATTAACAGAATTTTGGGTAAACAATCTTACTTAAATGTAGTAAACGAATAGGTATAAACTGAGATCGGGATTAATACTGTTTACACTCCAAAATGTCGCATTAAATATCGCTTATAAAATGATTAAGCCCAAGGCGAAAGGCGCAGTTATATCAGTAGATACGACGAATGAACAACTGTTTATGCGTCAGCAAGAATTTCTACGTTGAAGTCGAAATAAGTTGTGAACTGAAACTTGATGTTTCGGATGGGATGCAGGGTAGAAATTAATCCTTTTAGTAGATAGATATGCGGCATTGTGGAATGCAAATAGTATAATTACGAAAGCAGAAATCAAAGAGAACACTTTTAATTTAATACCATTAAACTATTAAAAGGTCTGTGCTACATTCAAAATACAAATAGGTGATTCGAATTATAAAATTGAGGAATAGCCTAAGCTACTTTGATATTTCTGAAAAAGAAATCACGTTGTAAATCGAATAATCGAATTCCTTAAAAGGCTCTTATTATAGAGTTAAAAAGAATAATAAAGAGAAAAGTACGAAAAACTACTCCCATGACATTCATCATATATGGGGGGGGTAGTACAAGTAAAAACTTTAACTTTTATAGTCTATAATTTGAGTATATAAATTTATGATAATAAAGCAGTTAGTCTTACTTTTGCGTACACTCTTACCCATTATACATCAATTGTGGTAAAACTTTGGATAAGAGACAGAGAAAAATGCTCCAGTTCCATGGCGCATTTTTTTTTTGATATTTATATATAGTTAAAAGAGTGCTCTTACTTCCAAAAATTATGTCATTTAAATTTATTAAATTCAATCACGAATAGGTAAGTTCGTCATATAAAATATAGGAAAAGCCTTAGCTTCTTCGATATTTATTAAGGACGAAATTACTTATTTTAAGAAGAATTTATGCGACAATTTTGAATTTACACTATTTGCATTTCAAAATGCCGCATTAAATATCGCTAGTAAAATGATTAAGTTCAAGGCGTAAAACGCAGTTATCCGTAGATACGACGAATGAACAACTGTTCCTGCACAAGCAAGTATTTCGACGTTGGAGTTAAACTAAGTTGTGAACCGAAACTTGATGTTTCGGATGAAATGCAACGCAGAAATTAATCATTTTAGTAGATAGATATGCCGCATTTTGGAGTGCCAATAGTATTACATGGTATTAGAGGAAAATTGTAAAAATAATCCCACTAAAAAAGGGCATACAAATGAATGCATGCCCTTAAAATATCCTTTCTTTAATTTATTCTTCTTCATTAGACTGAACAGGAGGAGTAACCACGTTACTTGCTTTCTTTCCACCTCTTCTTGATCTTCTCTTCTTACCAGAACCAGCTTTTGTATTTGTATACGTTTCGTTGAAATCTACAAATTCAATCATAGCAGTTTCCGCACCATCACCTTTTCTAAATCCAGTCTTGATTATTCTTAAATATCCTCCAGGACGATCAGCTACTTTAGGAGCAATTGTTGTAAAAAGCTCATTAGTTGCATCTTTATCTTGTAAATATGAAAATACTACTCTTCTTGAGTGTGTTGTATTCTTTTTACTCTTTGTAATAAGAGGTTCCGCATGAACTCTCAAAGATTTAGCTTTTGCCAAAGTTGTATTAATTCTTTTGTGCGTAAATAAAGCTATAGTCAAGTTTTTAAGTAAAGCTTTTCTATGTCCTTTTTTACGCCCTAAGTGGTTAAACTTTTTACTGTGTCTCATTTTAAAATTGTTTACTTCGCACCACTCTACGCAGCGAATCCAGCGCGGTTAATGCAATATTTAAAGATCGTCAATCAATGTATGATCGATCGAATAGTATTAATCTTCTTCTAATTTATACTTAGATAAATCCATTCCGAATGTAAGGCCTTTTTGTACAAGTAACTCTTCAATTTCAACTAAAGATTTCTTACCAAAATTTCTGAACTTAAGAAGCTCATGAGTATCATATCTAACAAGTTCTCCTAAGCTATCTATTTTAGCAGCTTTTAAACAATTATAAGCTCTCACTGATAAATCTAAATCTTCTAAAGATGTTTTTAGAAGCTTTCTCATATGTAAGATGTGCTCATCTACGACATTATCTTCTCTTGTTGAAGCATCATCAAATGTGATGTTCTCATCTGTGATCAACATAAGGTGTTGAATCATGATTCTACTTGCTTCTTTAATAGCTTCTTCAGGATGGATAGTTCCGTCAGTTTGAACATCAATATTTAGTTGTTCATAATCAGTTTTTTGACCAACACGAGTGGCTGAAACTTTGTATGCTACTTTTTTAATTGGTGTATAGATCGCGTCAACTGGAATTACACCAATTGAGGCATCTTTTGGTAAATTTTCAGAAGCAGGAACATATCCTCTACCTTTGGTAACTGTTAATTCGATTTCTAAATTCACAAATGGTTCCATGTTACAGATAACATGATCCGGATTCATTACTTCAAAAATATTATTGGAATTACTCAACTCACCAGCAAGGAATTGCTCTTTACCACTTACGGTGAGATAAATCTTTTCTTCAACACTATCATCAGAAGCATTAACAGCTTTTAAACGCACTTGTTTTAGGTTCAAAATAATTTGCACCATATCTTCTACTACACCTTTTATTGTAGCAAATTCATGATCAACTCCAGCTATTCTTACCGCTGATATTGCATATCCTTCTAGTGAAGAAAGAAGAATTCTTCTCAAAGAATTACCTATAGTTTGTCCAAAACCTTGTTCTAAAGGCCTGAATTCAAATGAACCATCAAAGTCATCTGCTTTTTGTAAAATTATTTTATCAGGCTTCTGAAAATTAAGGATACTCATATAGCTATTTTTATAAAGTCAAAAAAATGGGATGAAAAATAATAAAAGAAATTACTTAGAGTAAAGTTCTACAATAAGTTGCTCGTTTATTTTTTCTGGAATAGCCTCTCTTTCAGGAAATTCAAGAACTTTTCCCTCCATTCTATCTTTGTTCCACTCTAACCAACCAAAGTTTCTTACTTCAGATTTAGTATTGATCGACTCTACAATGTTTGTATTATTAGCAGACTTACCTCTTACAGAAATAACATCACCAGGACGCATTGCAGCAGAAGGAATATTATTTAGAACTCCATTCACAAGAATGTGTCTATGATTCACTAATTGTCTAGCAGCTCTTCTTGTTGGAGCAATACCCAATCTAAATACAACATTGTCCAATCTAGTTTCTAGAAATTGAAGTAATACTTCACCAGTTACCCCCCCTTTTCTACTAGCTTTTTCAAAAAGATTACGGAACTGTCTTTCTAAGACACCGTATGTATATTTAGCCTTTTGTTTTTCCATAAGCTGTAATGCATAGTCAGACTTTTGACGTCTTCTTCTATTATTACCATGCATACCTGGAGCATACTTCTTTTTATCAAAAGATTTATCGGGGCCATAAATTGCTTCTCCGAAAGCTCTTGCTTTTTTTGTTTTTGGACCTGTATATCTTGCCATTATCTGACTATCTTAATTGTGAATTATAGATTAAACTCTTCTTTTCTTTGGAGGACGACATCCATTGTGTGGAATTGGGGTAACATCATGAATACGAGTCACTTTAATTCCTGCACCATCAATTGCTCTTATTGCAGCCTCTCTTCCTGAACCTGGACCTTTTACAAAAACCTCAATTGATCTCATTCCAGCATCATAAGCAACCTGAGCTGCATCAGCAGCAGCAACCTGAGCTGCGTAAGGAGTATTCTTTTTTGAACCTCTAAAACCTGCTTTACCAGCAGAAGCCCAAGAAATTACTTGCCCTTGCTTATTACATAGTGATATAATGATATTATTGAAAGATGCCTTTATGTGAGCTGTCCCTTGAGGACCCACAACAACTTTTCTTTTCTTTACTTTTCTATCTTTTGCCATGATATTAAATACTTATGAGGCTTCTAATTATTTAGTTGCTTTCTTTTTGTTAGCAACAGTTTTTCTCTTTCCTTTTCTAGTTCTTGCATTTGTTTGAGTCCTTTGACCTCTTAAAGGTAAACCTTTACGATGTCTTAAACCTCTATAACATGCAATATCCATTAAACGCTTAATGTTTAACTGCACTTCAGATCTAAGTTCACCTTCAACTGTATACTCATTCTGAAGTAAAATTGAAATTTGCTTAACATTCTCATCAGTCCAATCTGTAACTTTAGTATTGTGATCAATACCAACTTTATCTAGAATTTCCTTTGCAGTTGACAAACCAACTCCATAGATGTAAGTTAATGCAATTTCGCCACGTTTATTTTTAGGAAGATCTACTCCTGATATCCTTGCCATAATCTAAAATCTATAATTACCCTTGTCTTTGTTTAAATCTAGGGTTCTTTTTGTTAATAACATAAAGCTTTCCTTTTCTGCGTACGATTTTGCAATCTGCAGATCTCTTTTTGATAGATGCTTTTACTTTCATTAGTTCCTATTTTATATCAAAAGATTACTAAAGTCAGAAAATCAATTTGCCTTTTCGTCTTTAAATATTTTTATAAAATTGCGAAAACCCAATTTAACAAAACACAACAAAATAACTATAAATCAATTACTTATATCTATACGTTATTCTACCTCGTGTTAAATCATATGGAGACATTTCAACTGCTACTTTATCGCTTGGAAGGATTCGAATATAATTCATACGCATCTTTCCAGATATAGTTGCAACTATAGAATGACCATTTTCTAATTTCACTCTAAACATTGCGTTTGAAAGCGCTTCTTCAATGATTCCGTCTTGTTTAATTAGATCTTGTTTAGCCATCTTTTTTTTTCGGACTGCAAATATCTACTTTTTTATCGAAATATCAACAATTTCCGAGTTATTTTTTATTTCATCAAAAATAAAGCTATGATTAGATAAAATATCAGGCCCATCTTTTGTTACTGCAATAGTATGCTCAAAGTGAGCACTTTGCAACTTATCCTTTGTAACTATAGTCCATCCGTCTTGAGCTGTCATTACTGCTTTTGTTCCAAGATTTACCATAGGCTCGATAGCAATAACTAAACCTTGCTTCAGTTTAATACCTTTCCCTCTTCTTCCATAATTAGGAACTTCTGGCTTTTCGTGTAAATTTCTGCCCAACCCATGTCCTATTAACTCTCTTACAACACCATAACCCAATGTCTTTTCTGTATAATCTTGAATGGCCCATCCAATATCCCCTATTCTAGCTCCTACTTTAGCCATTTCAATCCCCTTGTACAAAGAAGTATTTGTAGCAACCAATAAATCAAATACCTCACTAGAAATTTCACCTAATGCAAAAGTAAAGGCAGCATCACCGTAAAAATCATTGTGATATACACCACAATCAACTGATACGATATCTCCATCTACAAATTCCTTCTTAGCAGGGATGCCATGCACTACACATTCATTAGGAGAGATACATAAAGTTGCTGGAAAATCGTTATACCCTTTGAATCCTGGTTTCGCACCATGATCTAATATGAACTCCTCTGCTTTTTTATCTAAATATTCACCCGTGACTCCAGGCTTAATAAGACTTGCAACTAAAGCAAGTGTTTTGCTGACCAATAGACAATTCTGTCTGATTAACTCAATCTCTTCACTTGTCTTATAGTAAATCATTTATGTTCTATGGATCTTTTATATACCAGCTCCAATTCCCATCATACCACTGCTTCTTCCTTTCAACTTACCAGACTTTACAAGACCGTCGTACTTTCTTCTCAATAAATAACTTTCAATTTGCTGAAGCGTATCCAGTGCAACTCCTACCATGATCAATAAAGAAGTCCCACCAAAGAATATTGCAAACGCATCATTAACACCCATACGAGCTACAATTGCGGGTAATATAGAAATAATACCTAAGAAAATAGAACCCGGTAAGGTCACTCTTGTAGTTAATGTATCGATATAATCCTCTGTACTTTTACCTGGTTTGATTCCAGGAATAAATGCATTTTGTCTTTTTAGATATTCCGCATACTGTTGAGGATTAACTAAAAGTGCAGTATACACATAAGTAAATAGCACTACTAAAAAGAAGAATATAATATTATAAGGAATTGATTTCCAATCTGCTAAACTAGCAATAAAAGCATTATTTTGTGCAAACTGTCCACCAAGTGTAATAGGCAAGAACATGATAGCTTGTGCAAATATAATTGGCATTACACCAGCTGCATTAACTTTGAGTGGAATAAAATCACGAGCTCCAGCTGCTGGAACATTAGACGATGACCTTCCAATCATCCTTTTAGCAAATTGAATAGGTATTCTTCTAATTCCCTGAACCACCATTAAAGTTGCCATAGTTACTAAAAACAACCCAGCAATTTCGAGAATTAAGGTAAACCATGCATTATTTGAAGCTAATAATCCTATTTCTGCCGCAAATGCTTGAGGAAGTGTGGCAATAATACCCACCATGATTAATAATGAAATACCGTTTCCAATTCCTCTATCTGTAATTTTTTCACCTAACCACATGGCAAACAAGGTTCCCGTAGCAAGGATAATTATTCCTACAGGCCAAAATAAAGAAAGTGAAACTCCATCAGCCAAAGAATTAGCTTGTCCAGTTATATATCTAAGATAAGCTACTCCCTGAACGATTGTGATCAATAAAGTTAAAAATCTAGTGTATTGAGTAATCTTCTTTCTACCTGATTCTCCTTCTTGTTGTTGTAATTTTTGGAAATAAGGAACAACAAATCCTAATAACTGAATAATAATAGACGCTGTGATATAAGGCATGATACCTAATGCAAAAATAGATGCCTTATTAAAAGCTCCACCTGAAAACATGTTAATTAAACCTAGAATATCAGCATTACCTCCACCAAGAGATGCTTTTAATCCAGCTGGGTTAATACCTGGCAAAACGATGTGAGATCCAAATCGGTATACTGCTAAAATCATCAACGTAAACAATATTCGATTACGTAATTCTTCTATTGACCAGATATTCTTGAGCGTCTGTATAAATTTTCCCATTATTATATTATGCTATAGTTATAGAGCCACCTTTTGCTTCTACTGCACTTTTAGCAGACTCTGAAATTGCATGTGTAGTGATGTTCAACTTTGCAGTTAATTCCCCTCTACCTAAAACTTTGATTTTATCAGATTTTTTAATTATACCGTTAGCAGCTAAAGAAGCTGGACTAATTTCAGTTTCATTATATTTTTCTGAATAAGAAGATAACCAATCAAGGTTTAGTCCTACATAAGTTACATTGTTAGGATTTTTAAAACCTCTTTTTGGCAATCTCATTTGTAAAGGCATTTGACCACCTTCAAATGCTCTTTTTCTGCTATATCCTGATCTAGATTTAGCACCTTTATGACCTCTAGTTGAAGTACCACCTCTTCCTGAACCTTGCCCTCTTGCAATTCTCTTTTCACTTTTCACTGAACCTTCAGCTGGAGTTAAATTATGTAAACTCATAACTAGTTATCTTAAATTTTAATTTATACTTCTTCCACTTGAACAAGATGACTGATCTTCGCTACCATACCTAGTATTTGCGGAGTACCTTCTTTTTCAACTGAATGATTAATTTTTCTTAATCCCAAAGCCTTTATTGTATCTTTTTGCTTTTTAGGACGATCAATTATACTCTTTATTTGAGTTATTTTTATAGTTGCCATTGACTTTTAGAATTAACCGTTAAATAATTTATCCATTGAAATACCTCTCTGCTTAGCAATCAAATGAGCATCACGTAGTTTACTTAAGCCATCAATAGTTGCTTTCACAACATTGTGCGGATTGGAAGATCCTTGAGACTTACCCAATACATTCTGAACGCCAGCTATTTCCAATACTGCTCTCATCGCACCACCTGCAATTACTCCTGTACCATCAGCAGCTGGTTTCATAAAGATCTTACCTGCACCATATCTCCCTTTCTGCTCATGCGGAATTGTTCCATTGATTAACGGAAAAGAAATCATTGACTTTTTAGCATCATCTACAGCTTTCTTAATTGCCTCTGATACATCTCTTGCTTTTCCTAGCCCATGACCTACTTTACCATTTCCATCACCAACGACAACAATTGCAGAAAAGCTAAATGTACGACCACCTTTAGTAACTTTAGCTACTCTATTCAAAGTAACTAACTTTTCTTTTAATTCATTTTCTGTAGCTGATTTAGCTTGTCTATTATTATCTCTCATTATTAATAAGTATCAGATTAAAAATTAAGGCCACCTTCTCTAGCTCCTTCTGCTAATGCTTTTATTCTTCCATGATATAGATATCCTCCTCTATCAAAAACCACGTTATCTATTTTCTTTGCTTTTGCCTTCTCAGCTATTAAAGCGCCTACAGCTTTTGCTTGGTCAGATTTTGTTCCAGAGTTACCAATAGAATTTTCTTTAGAAGATGCTGAAGCAAGTGTCATTGCACTTATATCATCGATTAATTGAGCATAAATCGCCTTATTGCTTCTGTAAACCGCTAATCTAGGTAGTGTTGAAGTACCACTTAACTTCTTTCTAATTCTATTCTTAATCCTTTTACGAGACTGTGCTTTTGAAATTTTCATTACTCTTTATTGTAAATTCCTTCAAATTAATTATTTAGCAGCTGTTTTCCCTGCTTTTCTACGAATTTCCTCTCCTTTAAATCGAATACCCTTTCCTTTATAAGGCTCAACTTTTCTAAACTCTCTAATCTTCGCCGCAACCTGTCCTATAAGCTGCTTATCAATTGATTCTAAAACAACTGTAGGTGGTTTACCTTTCTCAGATACTGTAGTTAACTTCACTTCAGCTGGTACTACAAAATAAATAGGGTGAGAATACCCAAGAATAAGCTCTAGAACCTGTCCAGAATTTGTACACCTATAACCTACACCTACTAATTCGAGTTCAATTTTATAGCCATTCGTAACTCCTTCAACACAATTAGCTAAAAGAGTACGGTATAAACCATGTATTGATCTATGTCGCTTCTGATCAGTAGGTCTAACTAATTCGGCTACGCCATCCTTAATCTCAAGTTTTAAATCAGGATCTATTTGTTGCTTCAATTCTCCTTTAGGGCCTTTGATCGTAATCAAGTTTCCTTTTGAAACATCCCAAGTTACTTTGGAATCAAACTCTATTGGAGATTTTCCTATTCTTGACATAATTCTTTTATTTTAAAAATTAGTAAACGAAGCAAAGAAGCTCGCCACCAACATTATTTTTTACTGCTTGTTTACCAGTCATTACTCCTTTTGATGTAGACATAATGGCTATACCTAATCCATTAATTATTCTAGGAATCTCTGATACTGGTACAAATTTTCTCAAACCTGGTTTACTAATTCTTCCCAACTTTTGGATTGTAGGAAGTTTTGTAAACTTGTCATATTTAAGGGCTATTTTAATTACACCTTGACCATTATCAGTATCTTCAAATTTATACTTTAAAATATAACCTTGGTCATATAAGATTTCAGTTATACTTCTTTTCATTTTTGAAGACGGTATCTCTACGATTCTATGATTCGCTTGTTGAGCGTTTCTGATTCTGGTTAGATAGTCTGCTATAGGGTCAGTTAATGCCATTATATTTGTATATTCTCTTTATTTAAAATTACCAACTTGCCTTAGTTACACCAGGAAGTTTACCTTCATTAGCCATTTTTCTAAACATTACACGACAGATACCAAATTTTCTCATATATCCTTTTGGTCTGCCTGTTAATTGGCACCTATTGTGAAGTCTTACAGGAGAAGAATTCTTAGGCAGCTTATCAAGCTCCTCCCATCTTCCTTCTTCTTTCAATTTCTTTCTAAGATCTGCATATTTAGCAACCAATTTTTGCCTTTTTGCTTCTCTTGCTATTACTGATTTTCTAGCCATCTTATCTTAGTTATTTTGATTTTTGAATGGTAGTCCCATTTCCTTTAAAAGAGCTAATGCTTCTGCATCAGTATTTGCTGAAGTTACGAATGTAATATCCATTCCTGTAACTTTATTGATTTTATCCAAATTGATCTCCGGAAAAATAATTTGTTCTTTTATACCCAAAGAATAATTACCCCTTCCATCAAAACTCTTGTCAGATATACCTCTAAAATCTCTTACCCTCGGCAATGCCACTGAAATAAATCTTTCAAGAAATTCATACATTCTCTCATCTCGCAAAGTTACTCTAGCACCAATTGGCATAAATTCTCTCAATTTGAAATTTGAGATTGATTTTCTTGCAATTGTTGGAACAGCTTTTTGACCTGTAATAAGAGAAATCTCTTGAACAGCATTGTCAACTAACTTTTTATCTTGCGTTGCATCACCAATACCTTGGTTTATACATATCTTCAATAACTTCGGTACTTGCATCACCGATTTATACTGAAATTTTTCAAGTAAGCTAGGTGCTACTTTTTCTCTATAATGCTTTTTTAATCTTGGAACGTAACTCATTACTTTATAATTTCACCAGATTTTTTTGAATATCGTGCAGATTTACCATCTACCTCTTTTCTACCTATACGAGTTGCTTTACCTGACTTAGGATCAATTAATGCAACATTTGAAATGTGGATTCCAGCTTCTACTTCTTTAATCCCACCTTCTTCTTCTTGCGTCGCTTTTGTATGCTTTTTTACTAGATTTAGACCAGAAACGATAACTCGTGATTTTGCCTTTAATACTTGCATAACCTCACCAGTCTTACCTTTGCTGTTTCCAGCAATCACCATAACCTGATCTCCTTTTTTAATATTTACTTTCACAGTAATAGAATTAAAATTTATTTATAATACTTCTGGAGCTAGAGAAACAATTTTCATGTAATCTTTCTCTCTAAGTTCACGGGCAACTGGCCCAAATATACGCGTACCTCTTGGCTCATCATTTGCACTAAGAAGAACAACAGCATTATCATCAAAACGAATGTATGAACCATCCTTTCTTCTGATCTCTTTCTTTGTTCTTACAATTACAGCTTTAGATACAGTTCCTTTTTTTACACCCCCGGGTGATGCTGACTTTACCGATACAACGATCGTATCACCAATCGAAGCATATCTTCTTTTCGATCCACCCAATACTCTAATACAAAGTACCTCTTTTGCTCCACTGTTATCTGCAACTTTAAGTCTGGATTCTTGCTGAATCATTGTCTTTTATTTATAGTCGTTATTAAACCTTATTTAGCCCTTTCGATAATCTCTACTAGTCTCCAGTTCTTTCTTTTACTCAACTTTCGAGTTTCCATTATCCTTACAGTATCACCAACATTACATTCATTCTTTTCGTCGTGAGCCATAAATTTCTTTGACTTTTTAACGAATTTTCCGTAAATCGGGTGACGAAGTTTACGCTCTACCAAAACGGAGATCGTTTTATCGCTAGCATTACTGCTAACTACTCCTGTTCTCTGTTTTCTTAATTTTACTTTACCTTCTACAGACATAATACTGTTATTTACTTTCTTCTAGTTCTAATTCTTGATCTATTAGCCAATTCTTCTGCAGACATTGCCTCAACTTCTCTTCTTCTAACTTCTGTAGCTAGTCTTGCAATATCTTTTCTTACTTCAGTCAACCTTTTAGGGTTATCTAAACCACTTACTGAATGATCAAATTTTAATTTACTGTACCCAGTTCTTGTCTCTTCCAACGTCGCTTGAAGCTCATCTATAGACATTTGAGTTAACTCAGTATATTTTTTAGTTGCCATGTTAATATTATTTAGACCAAATTATTATTCAGTGTAATCTCTTCTTACTATTGTTTTTGTTTGAACAGGTAACTTCTGTGCTGCTAATCTTAATGCTTCTTTTGCAGTTTCAAATGGTACTCCATCCATTTCGAATAGAATCCTTCCTGGTTTTATTACCGCTACATAATGATCAAGTGCTCCTTTACCTTTACCCATCCTTACCTCTGCTGGCTTAGAAGTAATTGGCTTGTCTGGAAAAATTCTAATCCAAACTTTACCTTCTCTTTTCATATACCTCGTCATCGCAATCCTTGCCGCCTCAATTTGACGGTTCGTAATTCTCCCTGCGTCTAGAGATTTTAAAGCAAACGAACCGAATGAAATAGTACTTCCCCTGTGAGCAAGTCCTCTATTTCTTCCTTTCTGTTGCTTTCTATATTTTGTTCTTTTCGGCTGTAACATAACTTTTTGTTTATGTCCCTCCTTATTAAAAGGAGCGCAAAATTAATACAATTTATTGAATTAGTTCCTACCTCTTCCTCTTTTTCTTCCTCCAGATTTCTTCTTATCTACTCCAACATTTGGAGATAAATCACGCTTACCTAATACTTCACCTTTACAAATCCATACTTTAATTCCAAGTTTTCCATATACTGTCAATGCTTCTTTTAAAGCATAATCTATATCTGCTCTGAATGTGTGCAATGGTGTTCTCCCATCTTTGAATTCTTCAGATCGAGCCATTTCTGCTCCATTCAATCTTCCAGAAATTCTAACCTTTATTCCTTCAGCACCTGCTCTCATTGCAGATTGAATGGCCATTTTTATTGCTCTTTTATAGTTGATTCTTGCCTCTACTTGCTTTGCAATTGATTCACCTACTATATTTGCATCTAATTCAGGCTTTCTTAACTCTACAATATTGATTTGAACATCTTGTCCCGTTAATTTCTTTAACTCCTCCTTGATTCTATCTACTTCTGAACCACCTTTTCCGATAATTATACCTGGTCTTGACGTGTGAATAGTAACAGTAATTCTCTTTAGTGTTCTTTCTATAATAATACGAGCTATTCCACCCTTACTAATTCTGGCATTCAAATAATTTCTGATTCTTTCATCAGCAACTACTTTAGCTCCATAATCTTTACCTGCATACCAGTTACTTTCCCATCCGCGGATGATTCCTAATCGATTACCTATTGGATTTGTTTTTTGACCCATTGATCGTTATTTTAAGAATTACTATTTTCTAGTTCACTAATTGGTTTTCTATTTTCTACCACTATGGTTAGATGATTCGTTCTTTTACGAATTCTATGAGCTCTACCTTGTGGTGCTGGACGAAATCTTTTCAAAAATGTCCCTTCATCTGAAAATATTTCCGAAACATAAAGTCCATAATCATCTGAACTATATGCATCGTCCAATTTATTCTCCCAATTTGCAATTGCAGAAAGAAGAACTTTTTCCGCCCATTCAGCAGCTTCTCTCTTAGAATACTTTAGTATGCTCAATGCATCCTCTACATTCTTTCCTCTTACAAGATCAACGACCATTCTCATTTTTCTTGCAGACAAAGGACAGTTTTTTAATTTTGCGACAGCTTTCATTAGATAAACTTTCTAAAATTTATTCAATTATTTTCTATTTCCACTATGACCTTTGTAAGTCCTGGTAGGTGAAAATTCACCTAGCTTATGACCAACCATATTTTCTGTTACGAAAACAGGAACAAATGTCTTACCATTATGTACTGCAATTGTCTCTCCCACCATTGATGGAATGATCATTGAAGATCTTGACCAAGTCTTAATTACAGACTTTCTATTGCTTTCTTTTGCCTTATCTACTTTCTTAAGTAGTTTATGATATACATAAGGTCCTTTTCTTAGAGATCTAGCCATTATTAACGTTTTTTAGTCTTTCTCTTAGAGATTATAAGTTTAGTAGAATATTTTTTCTTATTTCTAGTCTTCTGACCTTTCGCCATAATACCAGTTCGCGATCTTGGGTGTCCTCCAGACGCTCTACCTTCACCACCTCCCATCGGGTGATCTACTGGGTTCATCGCAACACCTCTTACTCTAGGTCTTCTTCCCTTCCATCTGTTTCTTCCCGCTTTACCAACAACAGTTAAGCCATGATCTGGATTTGAAGTCGAACCAATCGTGGCTTTACATGTAGCCAAGATTCTTCTTACTTCTCTTGAAGGCAATTTTACAATTACATACTTTCCTTCTTTACCCATTAGTGTCCCAAACGTTCCTGCACTTCTCGCTAACGCAGCTCCTTTACCTGGCGTCATCTCAATCGCGTGTATTGTAGAACCTAAAGGAATTTCACTCAAATACAACGCATTTCCTACAGTAGGTTCAGCTCCTTTACCAGATTGAACGGTATCTCCTACCTGTAGTTTATCTGGAGCAATCATGTATCTCTTTTCTCCATCAGCATACACCAATAATGCGATGAAAGCAGATCTATTTGGATCGTATTGTATAGACTTAACTTTCGCAGGAATATTTTCTTTATCCCTTTTAAAGTCGATTATTCTATATCTCCTTTTATGTCCACCACCTATTTGTCTCATTGTCATTTTTCCATCATGGTTTCGACCACCTGATTTTGACATAGGAGCAAGAAGGCTCTTTTCTGGACCATCATTTGAAACTTGAGAATAATCAAGTCCAACTCTAAATCTTGTTCCCGGTGTTACCGGACTGTATTTTTTAACTGGCATAATTTATTTATTATACTTGTCTTAAATTCAATTATAGTTCGCCGTATAAATCCAACTCTTCCCCTTCTGCAAGTGTAACAACTGCCTTCTTGAATGAAGATAGATGTCCTCTTAGAATCCCACTCTTTGTATTCCGAGTTCTAGACTTCTTAGGCATTATCATCGTATTGACTGATTTAACAGCAACATCATATTGAGCTTCTACAGCTTTTCTGATTTCGATCTTATTAGCAGTTTTATTTACAATGAAACTGTACTGCTGCATATTTTCCGACAGAATTTCTGATTTTTCAGAAACTATAGGTCTTATTAAAATTTCTTTAGCCATTACGTATCAATTCTATATTAAGATAATGTATCTGCAATACTCTTTACAGCACTTTCGCTTACTAAGAGAGTTTTACAATTTAAAATATCATATGTGCTTAATTCATTAGCATTTACAACTCTAGAATTTGCACAATTTCTCGCTGACAAATGTAAATTCTTGTTGTACTCGCCTGAAATTAAAACACTTTTAGAATCTGCAACTTGAAGCGAGTTAAGCACATTTGCAAAATCCTTTGTTTTAGGAGCTTCGAATGTGAAATCTTCAACTACTTTAACAGCCCCTTCTTTCATTTTCAATGATAAAGCCGAAGCTCGAGCTAGTCTACTAACTTTTTTGTTCAACTTCACCTCATATGTTCTTGGTCGTGGACCAAAAACTCTACCTCCACCTCTAAAAACAGGTGACTTTAAAGAACCAGCACGCGCTGTACCTGTTCCCTTTTGTCTTTTTATCTTCTTCGTAGAAGCCGTAACCTCTCCTTTCTCCTTCGCTTTGTGTGTTCCTTGTCTTTGAGCAGCTAAATAAGATTTTACTGCAAGATAGATTGCATGATTGTTAGGCTCAATCCCAAAGATTGAATCTGGAAGATCTACGTTTCTTCCTGTTGCCTTTCCTTCTTTATTAAATACCTCGATATTCATCGTTGCTATTTTTCGATTAATACAATTGATCCCTTGTGACCAGGAACAGCTCCCTTCACTACAAGAAGATGTTGTTCAGGGAATAATTTTACAATTTCAAGATTCTTAATCTTAACTCGCTTTCCACCAGTTCTTCCAGCCATCTTCATACCCTTTACAACTTTTGCAGGATATGAAGCTGCACCAATTGACCCTGGAGCTCTTCCTCTATTGTGCTGACCATGCGTCGCATCGCCAACCCCACGGAAGTTATATCGTTTAACAACACCTTGAAATCCTTTACCTTTTGATACACCAACAGCGCTTACTTTATCACCTACCTCAAAAACGTCTTCAATTTTGATCTCACCACCTAGCTCAGCCTCTAATGTAGAGTCTCTAAGTTCAAGAACTTTAGACTTAGGTGACGTATTTGCTTTCGCAAAATGACCAAGCATTGCATTTGATGTATTCTTTTCTTTTGCCGTGCCGTAAGAAATTTGTACAGCATCGTAGCCATCAGGACCATCAGTTGATTTTACCTGAGTTACGATATTGGGTTGTGCCTCAATTATTGTACAAGCCACGTTGATTCCAGCGTCATTAAAGACACTTGTCATCCCAACTTTTTTACCTATAATACCGTTCACTACCTTTTGATTTAAAGATTTTACAAATCAATTTACTATTCCCTTTATTGGGAACAGATAAAAAAATAAATTAAGAGAATAATCTAGTGTATACTAAATCTTAGGTTAATTTAACCTGGATATCTACACCACTTGGTAGTTCTAGCTTCGATAAAGCATCTACTGTCTTCTGTGTAGGAGTATATATCTCGATAAGCCTCTTGTGGGTTCTCAATTGAAACTGCTCTCGAGATTTTTTATTGACGTGCGGAGAACGCAAGACAGTATAAATTTCTTTCTCGGTCGGCAGCGGAATCGGACCCGAAACAACTGCTCCACTGTTCTTAACAGTCTTTACGATTTTTTCAGTAGACTTATCTACTAAATTATGATCGTAAGAAAGCAATTTAATTCTTATTTTTTGATTCATTACCTTGTTTTAAAAATGACCTTGTTAAAAAGTTGCGCAAAGATACACAACTTTTTAACATAGACAATTATATTATTAAACTTTTACTTCACCTTTTGCAGCAGCAATAACTTCTTCTGCAATACCTTTTGGAGCAGGAGCATAATGTGAAAATTCCATTGTACTATTCGCTCTACCCGAAGTAATTGTTCTTAAATCTGTTACATATCCAAACATCTCAGAAAGAGGTACATCAGCAGAAATATTAACTGCTCCACCTGCTCTTGGCTCTTGCCCTTTTGGCAATCCTCTCCTTCTGTTCAAATCACCAATTACAGAACCTGTATATTCTTCTGGAGTAATAATCTCCAATTTCATAATTGGCTCAAGTAATACTGGCTTCGCTTTATTAGCAGCAGATTTGAAACCTTCCTTTGCACACAATTCGAATGCAATTGGCTTACTATCAACAGCGTGGGTAGATCCATCATATAACTTCACTTTCATACTATCGATACCATATCCAGCCAATACTCCATTATCCATCATCGCATTAAAACCTTTGATAATAGATGGGAAGAATTCCTTTGGAATAGATCCTCCAACAATCTTATTTTCAAATTGAAGTCTTACTTTTCCATTTTTGAAATCATCAGATTCTAAGAAATCTTCATCTGCAGGCCCCAATTCAAATTGCATATCTGCAAATAAACCAGATCCACCCGATTGTTTCTTAAGACGTTCTCTGTGATCAACTGTAGCTGTTAAAGCTTCTTTATAATTTACTTGTGGAGCACCTTGATCGCACTCTACTTTAAATTCTCTTTTCAGACGGTCTACAATAATTTCTAGGTGAAGCTCACCCATACCGCTAATTACTGTTTGATTCGTGTCTTCATCGTATCTTACTTTAAATGTAGGATCCTCTTCAGCTAACTTTGCTAAAGCCATCCCTAATTTATCAAGATCCTTCTGAGACTTTGGTTCCACTGCAACCCCAATTACTGGATCTGGGAATACCATTGATTCTAGTACGATAGGCGCTTTTTCATCACAAAGTGTATCTCCTGTACGAATATCTTTGAACCCAACTCCCGCAGCAATATCTCCAGCTTCTACTTTATCAATAGGCTTTTGATCTTTTGCATGCATTTGATACAATCTAGAAATTCTTTCTTTATTGTCAGATCTTGTATTATGTACATAAGATCCTGCATCCAATGAACCAGAATACACTCTAAAGAATGCCAATCTTCCTACATATGGATCTGTGGCAATCTTAAATGCTAATGCACAAAATGGCTCATCGTTCGATGGCTTTCTTGTAACCTCTTCATCTGTTTTTGGATTTGTTCCTTTAACAGCCTCTATGTCAAGAGGTGAAGGCAAAAATGCACAACATGCATCAAGAACCGCCTGAACTCCTTTGTTTTTAAATGCTGATCCACACATCATTGGCACGAACTTATTATCAAGTACAGCACCTCTTACAGCGTTTATCATTTCTTGCTCTGTAATAGAATCTTCATCTTCGAAGAATTTTTCCATTAACGTCTCATCATACTCAGCAATTGCTTCTAGCAATTTACCTCTCCATTCACTCGCAACATCAACTAGATCCTCAGGCATTGGAATCTCCTCATACGTCATACCCATATCATCCTCATTCCAAACAATTGCTTTGTTTGTAATCAAGTCAATTACCCCTTTGAATCTTTCTTCTGCTCCAATTGGAACCTGTAAAGGAATCGCTACAGAACCCAATTTTTCTTCAACATCTTTTACAACATTAAAGAAATCAGCACCTGAACGGTCCATTTTGTTTACAAATCCAATTCTAGGAACACTATAGTTATCAGCAAGTCTCCAGTTCGTTTCAGACTGAGGCTCAACACCACTTACAGCACAGAATAAGAACACAAGACCATCTAGAACTCTCAAAGATCTATTTACCTCAACCGTAAAATCAACGTGACCAGGAGTATCAATGATATTCATTGGATAGTCCTGTCCTTTCCAGTTCCATTTTGTCTTAGTTGCAGCAGAAGTAATTGTAATACCTCTTTCCTGCTCCTGTTCCATCCAGTCCATTGTAGCAGCTCCATCGTGAACTTCTCCAATCTTATGACTCAATCCTGTGTAAAATAATACACGCTCTGTTGTTGTGGTTTTTCCGGCATCGATGTGTGCAGCGATACCAATATTTCTTGTGTACTTTAGATCTTTAGACATAGCCTTTTAAAATCAATATATGTTTATAAAATGTGATTACCTGAAGTGAGCAAACGCACGGTTAGCTTCTGCCATTCTATGCGTATCTTCTTTTCTTTTCACTGATGCTCCTTCTCCTTTGCTTGCTGCGATTATTTCGTTAGCTAATTTTTCAGCAATTCCTTTTCCACTTCTTTCTCTTGAAAATCGAATCAACCACTTCATTCCAATAGAAGTTCTTCTTCTTGCTGGGATTTCAGTTGGTATCTGGAAAGTAGCACCACCAATTCTTTTCGAACGTACTTCTACTGAAGGTGTAGCATTTGT
The DNA here is from genome assembly GCA_020627825.1 of Saprospiraceae bacterium. Classification (GTDB taxonomy): domain Bacteria; phylum Bacteroidota; class Bacteroidia; order Chitinophagales; family Saprospiraceae; genus JAHDFB01. Next base: position 22,295 of record JAHDGD010000015.1, on the reverse strand, counting down.
TAATGCTTTTTGCCATATCTCGTGTGGGTTTTCACTTGTTTTTTCTGCAACAATGTCCATCGCATTGTAAAACGCAGTAAACGCCACATTTTTCTTTCCTGACAACATTAAGTTGTTAACGAATTGCGTAACCATCGTGTCATTAAAACGCGGGTCTGGAGCAATAATTCGTTTCTTTGGTCTTCTTTTTCTCATATTCCTTTAAAGATTTGAAGCTTATTTTTTAGGTCGCTTAGTTCCGTATTTCGATCTTGATTGTAGCCTGTCAGTTACACCTGCAGTATCCAATGCACCTCTTACAATTGTATATCTTACACCTGGTAAATCCTTTACCCTTCCTCCTCTAATCAATACAATCGAGTGCTCTTGTAGGTTATGGCCTTCACCTGGAATATATGCAATCACCTCTAGTCCATTGGTCAATCTCACCTTTGCAACTTTTCTCAACGCTGAGTTAGGCTTCTTTGGCGTTGTCGTATATACACGTGTACACACTCCTCTTTTTTGTGGACATGATTCTAACGCTCTAGATTTACTCTTTACGATAACTTTCTTACGTCCTTTTCTTACTAACTGATTAATTGTAGGCATAACCTAATTTCAATATATTTATAAAAAATCGTTCTTATTAGCTGAATATCAATGATTTAAACACAAAAATACAGCTACCCCCGTCAAAAGGGAATGCAAATGTAGCACTATTTATTTGTATTCCAAATGCTTATGCCAATATTTTTGTTAATTAAAATATATTTATAAACTGAGTTCAGAATTAATTGTGAAAGCAAAAATTAAAATTAACACATTAATCAAGGCTTTTTGTTGAAAATATGGCGAGCCACATTGAAATATTGCAAAGCTAAAGATTGTGGAATTCTGTAATTCCTTTAAAATGTATGGAATAGAATTGATTTTCCAGAATAATCAATATTCGAAGAATACATGATTCATTGAAAATCAATTACATACGACACAATCAATTGCGAGCTAGTAATCCCGAACTCAAGTTTATACATTTCTTTTCTACATCTTGCCAAATAGTAAAGAATTAAGCCATTTTATACCTTTGCTAAAAAAAGATGAACCATTCTTTTCAAATTCGAAGTGCAACTCTCACTGACATGCCTGCCATTCATTCACTCGTTCGAGACTTGGCCATTTATGAAAATGCGGAAGATCAATTTGTTCTCGATCTCTCTTATTATGAAACAGAATTTCAAAAGAAAACATTTGATGCTCTAGTTGCCACTACAGATAGCGAAATTATTGGTATGGCTTTATATTATTTAACATTTAGCACGTGGAAAGGCAGAATGATGTATTTAGAAGACTTCGTTGTAAAAGCAGCATATCGCCACAATGGTATAGGGCAAAAACTATACGACGCATTCATTAATAAAGCTAAATCAGAAAATGCCACAATGGTGAAATGGCAAGTACTCGACTGGAATGCTCCAGCTATTAAGTTTTACAAAAAGAATAACGCTACCATAGAAGATGAATGGCTAAATTGTAAAGTAATTTTTTAACAAGCCTCCATTTTAAAAGTCTGTCCATTTTGTTGAACAGTGATCCAACATGCATTGCAATCATGTATAAATTCAAATTCATCATCTGGCACAAACTCAGGATGTTTCACATAATCTTTCTCATACGTAAGCTGATGATTTTGGCCATATTTTTGAATGGATAAAGTATTCTCATGAACCTCATTCAACACAATATATGCTTGATCTCCTACTCCACCCAGATATGACCATTTCTTTTTGGGCTTCAAGCCCAAAAATTGCTTCTGCAATTCTTCTTCCGAAACTTGATTATCTGCTGGCTTTGGTGCTTTTTTAAATAGATGTTTTAAAACGACAAAAATGGATTTGTTACGCACTTTTTCGTACCCACTAGGCTTAAAAACATAAGATGCTTCATTTGTTCCATGAAATACATTCCCCAATGGAGAAGAAGTCAATGGATTTTTTCGCTTGAGGCGTCGCTTAGCTTTAGGATTCGTCATTCCTGCTAAAATACTATCAAAAACAAATCTTGAACAATTAGATCTTCCTTTGCCAAATGGATCATAAATCATTGATCCCCGTTTATTCATCTTATCCATAAAGGCGAAACACGAATCAAAGTCTATATCTTGATTCAATGAAACGTACATCACATCTCCTCCGTGTGTACGTTCTGGATGTTCAAAAATATGCTGAAATAATGCTACTTTATCTACTATCTCGCCATCTTTACATGCTACTTTATAATCAAAATAGACATCGGGGTCAGTGTCTGCCATTCGTGTTCTACCATACCCGAAAGACGTTATATAACGACCGAAATCTCCATAATGGACATCCCCAGTTTCTTTATTAATGAGTGCCATTGCTGCATGTCCTGCTGCAATTTTTCCATGATTGACCATACCTATCCATTCAAGAGGCTTTCTATACCATGCGGGTATCATAGATACAAACTCTTCAGGGTATGCTAAAATAACGATAGCACCAGTATGTTTATTCATCAACTATTTCTTTGTAATAAATAAGAACATAAATCAAGCAAAGCTTGATACTTGTATTCTTCTAGCCCGAGTGCCTTCAAATGAGAAATACCGAGATTATTGTAGGCATCCATTAATTGAAGAACGTACTCCGGAATCACTAAGGTATTAAATATATCTTTTACCTCCTTTACTTTTTCTTCATCTGTGAGTTGATGTTGATCCGTATATAATAAGGTCAACCTATCTCGCTGTTCTTCATTAGCTAGTTCCAAAGCCTTTAAGTATAAATAGGTTTTTTTGTTTTGTATAATATCTCCTCCTATTCTTTTTCCGAATGTTTCAGGATCACCGTATGTATCTAAATAATCATCTTGTAATTGAAACGCGATCCCTATATTTTCTCCAAATAACTGCAAATGTTCTTGAGCTTGTTTATCAGCACCTCCCACCCGTGCTCCCATTGACATTGCACATCCCAATAGTACAGCAGTTTTTAATCGAATCATTTCAATATACTCCTCTATTGTTACATCATTTCGTGTTTCAAACTCAAGATCCATCTGTTGACCATAACAGACACCAAGTGCATGTTTATTGAAAGTAGAATAAAGAGATGGAATTAAATCTACTTTGCTTATTTTACTTATCCACTCATAGGATTCAATCATCATGGCATCACCTGATAGAATAGCTACGTTTGTGTTGTATTTATGATGTACGGTAGGCTGAGCTCTTCTATGCGTCGCTTCATCAATAATATCGTCATGCATTAATGTGAAATTATGAAAGACTTCAATAGCCATTGCGATTCGATAAGCATCTTTTGTAAGAGGACCAAATAATTCATGAGCCATTAATGCCATTGCTGGTCGAGCGCGTTTTCCTCCTAATCCTATCAGATAATTCATAGGATCATATAAGGATTGTGGCTCTTTGTAAAATAAGTTTTCACTTAAAAAACTTGAAAATAAAGTTCTGATGTCACTAAAAGAATGTACCATTAAGGATGACGTTTCTATTAAATAAAAGAAATTGTATTTTGCAAACTAATACGTATTACTCATAATTTGACAATACGCTTTAACCAACATGACGACAATTAAATGGTTTTACCATTGCCTCTTTTTTGGGCTCGAGCCCAAAAAAAAATCAAAGTAAAGTAAATATTTAAAAAGATGAGAACTCCCTTTTATATATTCTTGATTTTTATGGTTTTTAGCTGCAAAAGTGAAAATTTTGCTGATGTAATCATTCATAATGCTATAATATTTACAGCAGAAGAAAATAATAGCACCTATACTTCCATTGCTATAAAAGATGGTCTTATCCAAGATATTAGCGATTCCGACCTTTCTTTACGCAATGCCAATAAGGATACAAAAATTATTGACGCAAAAGGTCAATTTTTAATGCCTGGATTTATTGAAGGTCATGGCCATTTTTCGAATTTAGGTAAAAGTCTTCAAGAGCTAAATTTATTAAAAACGAAGAGCTGGGATGAAATTGTTCAATTGGTGGAAGAACGAGTTAAAACAGCCAAACCTGGTGAATGGATAACAGGCAGAGGATGGCATCAAGAAAAATGGAATGCTTATCCAGGAGAAACATATTATGGGTATCCAGATCATAAAAAATTAAGTGAAATAAGTCCTGATAATCCTGTAATGCTTATCCATGCTAGTGGTCATGGGCTTTTTGCAAATGCTAAAGCCATGGAAATGGCGAATGTAAGCATTGAAACGGCAGATCCTAGTGGTGGAGCCATTATTCGAAACAAAAAGGGAGAGGCTATCGGTGTTTTTGAAGAACGAGCTATGCAAGTTATACGGTCTCTTCATCAAGACTACTTAAACAGTATCGACCCTGATCAACTACATGAAAACTGGAAGGAATCTCTTGAATTAGCTATGGATGAATGTCTGAAAAAGGGCATAACAAGTTTTCAAGATGCAGGATCCTCTTTTGACGAAATAAGAGATTATACTTCTATGGCAAAAAATGGAGATTTACGTTTGCGATTATGGGCAATGATTCGCCGCTCAAGCAAGGAAATGTCAGGTAAACTTGAGGGGATAAAGACCATAAATGAAGGCAACGGATTTTTTACCTGTCGAGCAATAAAAACAGAAATTGATGGAGCCCTAGGTAGTTATGGCGCATGGCTTCTTGAAGACTATGCCGATAAAGATAACTTCAGTGGACAAAACACGACGTCTCTTGAAGAAGTCAATAAAATTGCCCAGTTGGCAAAAAAGAATAACATGCAATTATGTATCCATGCAATAGGAGATAGAGGGAATCGAGAAATCCTTGACTTAATCGAATCAAAGTATAGTGATCAGAAAGAAAGTCGCTGGCGAATGGAACATGCACAACACCTTCATCCAGATGATATACCTCGATTCAAATCTCTTGGTGTAATTGCCAGTATGCAAGCCATTCATTGCACAAGTGATTCACCATTTGTCGTGGCAAGACTAGGCGAAAAGCGAGCAAGAGAAGGAGCATATCCTTGGAGGTCCTTAATTGATGCAGGTGCTATTGTAACAAATGGAACGGATGCACCCGTAGAAGATGTAGACCCATTGTTAAGTCTTTATGCCTCCGTCTCAAGAAAAAGACCTGATTTTGAGTCTCCATTTTTCCCAGAACAAGCCATGACGAGACACGAGGCATTAAAAAGTTACACAATAGTAAATGCCTATGCTGCATTTGAAGAAGATATAAAAGGTAGCTTAAAAATAGGGAAGTTTGCAGATCTCATATTATTAAATACCAATTTACTTACTTGTTCAGATGAAGAAATTCTTGATGCCAAAGTATTATGGACAATGGTTAATGGTAAAATACAATACCAAAATGGAGAATAATACTATTTTCAAATGGTATAAAAAAAGGCCGATTTTATAAAAATCAGCCTTTATAGAATTACGTTTTAATGTAATTTATTTCTTTGATTTTATAGAGCATCCAACTGCTTTCGTTACTTTAGGATTAATTTCTTCTCCCATCTGTAGAGAAACAATCGCATCTTCTAAAAATGTTTCCTCTACTTGACTTGCATCTCTTGCGCTGTCATCAATCGATCCGATATATTGAACGACCATGTCTTTATCTAATAAAAATACATGAGGTGTTTTCGTAGCCCCATACTGTGGAAATATTTTTTGCCCCTCATCTATTAAATAAGGAAATGTAAACCCTTTTTCTTGTGCTCTTACTTTCATATTCTCAAAGCTGTCTTCTGGTTTTACATCCGGATCATTTGGATTTATAGCTATAACAGGATATCCTTGCTTTTTGTATTTTTTATCTAGTTCAATGATTCTATCTTCATACATAACAGCATAAGGACAATGATTACAAGTAAAGATGACAATATAACCGTTTGCATCATCGAAGTCTGCCAAAGAAACCATTTGTCCATCAATATTTTTCAATGAAAAGTCAGTGGCTTTATCTCCTATATCATAACCTTCAGCTTTTTCTGAAAAATTAATAGTAAAAGAGGCTAATCCTAGGACTAGAACAAGGAGTGCTGAAAATAGAGTAAATTGTTTCATATTTCATTTTTTATGAGCTACGCTCGGTTCAGTTATTTATAAATTTCATGATATCAGCGACGATTTCCTCCGTCGAATGATATTCTTTTTCGTAAAAATCTTGTTTATTCTTCGATTTGATTAAGGTAATAGGGATTGCACCAGTCCAACTAGAATCGATTTTGTCAATCCAATTATTTGGTTTGGGATCGTCAAATAAAATCACTTGTTTCTGTAGTCCTTTCTTTTGAACGAATGGAATGACTTTACGGTCTAAATTAGTCTTCCAATCGATACTAACTAGTATAGTAATGACCTCTTTCCCCTTATATTCGCTTTCTAAAGATTCAAAATAAGGCAATTCTTTAACACAGGGGCCACACCAAGTAGCCCAAAAGTTGATGACATAAATTTTATCATCTTGTATATCAAGTACCTCTTTTTCAAAACTCTCAAAATCTGTGTAAACTGGAATCTGTTGTGCATTTGCCACGATCATGCACCCTAAAAAGAAACTTAAAACTAAATATTTCATTTGCAATGATATTCTATTGATTCTCAAACCACATAAGTAACACAATACCTACAAAAACAGTTGTAAAAAACATCTTCTTAAATAAATTTTAAGGCTTTGGATTCAAAAATTAAGTAAAATTAATTATAGCTTTACGCTTATATGAATAAAACAATACATACAACTAATTGGTGGTGGCATAAAATGTACATTTTGTGACCCTATTTTAGTATTGTATTATATGATATATCGAATCTTCTCGGGTCACTCGGGAAGATTTTTTTTTGCATTTTATTTTGGGTTTAACCCAAAAAAATTAGAAAAATGAAAATCACAACAGTAAAAGAAGAATACTTAGCGGATAAGATCACACCTGTCCAAACCTATCTTCAGTTAAGAGATAAATTCAGAATGTGCGCTTTACTTGAAAGTACTGATTTCCACATCCAGAAAGGGAAATTTAGCTTTATAGGTTGTTCTCCAATAGCAGAATTAAAAGTTGAAAACGGCAAAGTACATGCTATTGTTGATCATAAAAATGTACAGCTTACATCCAAAACTGTAGATCAAGGTATTCAAGAATTTATGAATATTTTCGAATTAGAAGATACAGAATCTCCTAGCAGTGGTTTATATGGATACATCTCTTATGATTCTATTCCTTATTTTGAAGATATAACATTTAAAGAGAAACCGAAACATGATGTGGCTGATATTCATCTGATCTTTTACCGATTTATAATTTCATTTGATCATTTTCACCAAACTGTTCAATTCTATGAGAACCTCCAAGTTGGTCAGTCCAGTCAATTGCATAGTCTAGTGGAACAAACGTTCAAAACAGGAAGTATGTATTTCCCATTTGAAAAGCAAGGCGAAGAAATTAGTAACATGGAGGATGAAGACTTTATAGAAATAGCACAAAAGTGCATACAACATTGTCACAGAGGAGATGTATTCCAAGTAGTACCTTCTCGAAGATTTCAACAAGGTTTTGTAGGGGACGACTTTAATGTATATAGGGCACTTAGAGCAATCAACCCTTCACCTTATCTTTTCTATTTTGATTATGAAGACTTTCACTTAATGGGTTCAAGTCCTGAGACTCAAATTCGTATTGCCGAAGGCAAAGCTCATATCGACCCTATTGCAGGAACTGTGAAACGAACAGGAGATCCCACTATAGATGAACAAAGTAAAAAAGAGCTTTTAGCAGACGAAAAAGAAAATGCAGAACATGTAATGCTCGTTGATCTTGCTCGAAACGATCTAAGTAGAAATGCAAAAAATGTAGAAGTCGTAAAGTATAAAGAAATTCAATCTTTTAGTCATGTCATGCACATTGTGTCCCATGTCCAAGGCACCTTAAAAGAACATACCAATTCAGTTCGAGTTTTTGGTGACACTTTTCCGGCAGGCACGTTATCAGGAGCTCCGAAATATAGAGCCCTTGAATTGATAGATTCGTATGAGCCGACATCGAGAAATTTTTATGGTGGCTCTATTGGTTTCATAGGATTCAATGGAAATATAAATCATGCCATATTTATTCGATCATTCTTAAGCAAAGATCATACTCTATACTATCAAGCAGGAGCAGGTATTGTAGCTTCTTCAATTCCTGAAAATGAATTACAAGAGGTACATAATAAATTGGGTGCTTTGAAAAAAGCCATTGAATTAGCAGAAAAAATAATCCGATAATGCACATACTATTAATTGATAATTACGATTCCTTTACGTACAATTTAGCGCATATGCTAGAAGATATTCCAGCTGTTGATCTCGATGTCATTCGAAATACGCACTTGAAATTGGATGCTCTTGAAACATATGATGGAATTGTTATTTCTCCTGGTCCGGGGATTCCTGAAGAAGCAGGGTTACTGATGCCTTTTCTTGAACAATATGCAGATAAGCTTCCTATTTTTGGTGTTTGTCTTGGCCATCAAGCGATTGGTCAATATTTTGGCGGAAGCCTAAAAAACACACCCAAAGTATATCACGGCATCTCAAGTCCTGTGAACACCATTATAGAAGATGGCATATTAAAAAACATAGGAGCGGAATTTGAAGCTGCACGATATCATAGTTGGATTGTCAACGAAGAAGAATTACCTGACGATTTAGAAGTTACTGCACGTACTCATGATGGGGTAATAATGGCCATGAGACATAAAACATATCCTATACAAAGTGTTCAGTTTCACCCTGAGAGTATATTGACACCAAAAGGAAAAATAATTATTGAAAACTGGACAAATTCATTAAAATGAAAGAGATATTAAGTCATTTATTCTTGAATCACAGTTTGAGCCGACAAGAGGCAAAAACTGTTTTTCTGAACATTGCAAAAGGAGACTATAACGCATTTCAGATTGCTTCTTTTCTCACAGTTTATAAGATGAGAAATGTAGAGGTAGATGAATTACTTGGTTTTCGTGATGCACTTCTTGAATTGGCAATTCCTATCAATTTTAGCGGTTACAATGCAATCGATCTATGTGGAACTGGTGGAGATGGGAAAAATACTTTTAATGTCTCAACCTTATCAGCCTTTGTTGTTGCTGGAGCAGGAGTAAAAGTGGCTAAACACGGGAATTACGGTGTTTCCTCCATATGTGGATCATCAAACGTTTTAGAGCATCTTGGTTACACCTTTACAAATGACCAAAGTCAACTTGAAAAGCAACTTGAAGAAAACAACATATGTGTTCTTCATGCGCCTTTGTTTCATCCGGCCTTAAAGGCTGTAGGCCCTGTAAGGAAGGGGCTAGGCATGAGTAGTATTTTTAATCTTTTAGGACCAATGGTAAATCCTTCCAAGCCCAAAAACCAGCTGATTGGTGTGTATCATCAAGAAGTAATGAGGTTATATAAATATGTATACCAAAAACTGGAAACTCGACACACCATTGTTCACAGTTTGGACGGATATGATGAGGTTTCTCTTACCGGGAATACACGAATTGTGAGAAGATCATCAGACCGGATTCAGAGTCCTTCAGAGCTTGGTTTTCAAACCTTAAAAGAACAGGATATTTATGGAGGTCAAACGATCAAAGATGCTGCAAAAATCTTTGTTAATGTCCTTCAAAACGAAGGGACCAAAGCCCAAAAACAGGTAGTGCTTGCTAATTCTGCACTAGCGATCCAAGCAAGTGGAATGGAAGAAGATTACACTACGTGTGTGGCTTACGCCCAAAAGTCACTTGAGAGTTGTGCGGCTTTTAACTGTTTTAAAAAAGCAATAGGTTAATGGGATATATACTAGATGAAATCGTAGCATTTAAAAGAATAGAGGTGGAGCAATTGAAGCAAACTGTTTCCATTCAAAATTTTATGGAATCACCTTATTATTACCAATCACCTCATTCTTTATCAACGGCATTGAGTGCGCAGGAAAGTAGTGGCGTCATTGCTGAATTTAAAAGAAAGAGTCCTTCAAAAGGATGGATTCACGCAGATGCAGACGTTTCTGTTATTGTGAATAATTATGCTAAAGCAGGTGTTTCAGGAATCTCTTGTTTAACGGATTCCCATTTCTTTGGAGGGAGTAAAGAGGATTTTCAAAAAGCTAGAACTTCTTTCAATGGTCCTATTTTACGTAAGGATTTCATGATTGATCCCTTTCAAATTCATGAAGCTAAATCAATGGGAGCTGATGTTGTACTTCTCATTGCATCCATATTAACCAAGGAAGAAATTATCAAATTTACAGATTTAGCTCATGAGTTAAAGATGGAGATTCTCTTAGAATTACATGAAAAAGAGGAGCTTCCCAAAATATATGAAGAAGTTGACATGATAGGTGTAAACAATAGGAATTTAAAAAATTTTACAGTTTCCATTGATCATTCTATAGAAATGAAATCTTTCCTACCCCAAGATAAAGTCCTTATTTCAGAAAGTGGATTAGACTCGATACACCTTATTAAAAAGTTACACAATTTTGGGTATAGAGGTTTTCTTATGGGCGAACATTTTATGAAAAATGATAGCCCAGGCAAAGAAGCTAAGCAGTTTATTGATGCTCTTTTTAAACTACACAATAAGGGATATGGTCATTAAAGTATGTGGGATGAGAAAGCTTGATAATATTACTCAACTCGATCAATTGGGGGTTGATTATATGGGGTTAATATTTTATGATAAAAGTCCGCGCTATGTGGGAAAGTACAATATTCCTGCAACAAGGACTAAAAAAGTAGGGGTGTTTGTTAATCATTCAATAGCTGGTGTAATAACGGCAATTCAAACCTATAATTTAGCAGGAATTCAACTTCATGGAATAGAAGATGTAGCTTATATTAAAGAATTAAGACATCATCTCAATCTCCATTCTTTAGGAAATGTATTAATATTCAAGGCATTTCGCGTCACGGAAACCTTAACTACAAAGGAGATTAGTAGTTACGAGAATGATGTGGATCTCTTTATACTAGATAGTGGAGGAAAATCATATGGTGGCAATGGTAAAAGATGGGATTACAGTCTACTTCAAAAGCTCTCTTTCGAAAAGTCATTTTTACTTAGTGGTGGAATAGATGACACCATTTCGATAGATGAACTGATAAATCTGCACCCATTATGCATAGGAGTCGACCTGAATAGCGGTTTCGAAATTGAACCAGGAATAAAGGATATTGAAAAACTTAAACAGTACACAAAAAGGAATTCATATGAATAAGTATGCAGTAGATCAAAATGGATATTATGGAAAATTTGGTGGAGCTTACATTCCAGAAATGTTACATCCTCATATTGAAGAATTAAAAACCAATTATCTTTCCATCATAAATACACCTTCATTCAAAAAATCTTTTGATGATTTGATGAAAGATTATGTTGGACGCCCTAGCCCGCTATATTTCGCAAGTCGCCTAAGTGAAAAGTATAACACGAACATCTACCTCAAAAGGGAAGATCTCAACCATACAGGCGCCCATAAAGTCAATAACACAATCGGTCAAATCTTGTTGGCAAAACACCTTGGTAAAACTAGAATCATCGCCGAAACTGGTGCTGGTCAACATGGTGTTGCAACAGCAACTGTATGTGCTCTTATGGGACTTGAATGCATTGTATATATGGGCGCAAAAGATGTTGTTCGGCAAGCCCCCAATGTAAACCGCATGGAAATGCTTGGTGCTAAAGTGGAAGCCGTCCACTCAGGAAGTAAAACCCTGAAAGATGCTACTAATGAAGCCATCAGAGATTGGATCAATCATCCAGAAACATATTATCTCATTGGTTCTGTTGTAGGTCCGCATCCATATCCCGATATGGTTGCCCGATTTCAAAGCATCATTAGTGAAGAAATAAAATGGCAACTTAAAGAGAAAACAGGAACTGCCTTTCCCTCAGCTGTCATCGCTTGTGTAGGTGGAGGCTCAAACGCAGCAGGTGCCTTTTACCATTTTACCGATCACCAAAACACTCGATTGATTGCTGTGGAAGCCGCAGGAGAAGGTGTCCATTCTGGCAAAAGTGCTGCTACTACAGCTTTAGGCTCTATTGGTGTTCTGCATGGAAGTAAAAGTCTCATGATGCAAACATCAGATGGCCAGGTCATTGAACCGCATAGTATATCAGCTGGTTTAGATTATCCAGGAATAGGCCCTTTTCATGCACATTTATTTGACACGAAAAGAGCAGAATTCTATTCAAGCACAGATAAAGAAGCTGTTGATTCTGCATTCGAATTAACAAGACTTGAAGGCATTATTCCTGCACTCGAAACTGCACACGCAACAGCCATCTTATCCAAAATACAATTTAATTCATCCGACAATGTAGTGATCAACTTGTCAGGAAGAGGAGACAAAGATTTAGACACTTTTATAAACTATGCAAAATGAATAGACTCGTTTCATATTTCCAACATAAAAAATCAGGCTCTACTTTAAATACGTATTTTACAGCTGGTTACCCAAGTCTTCATGATACACTTCACATTATCAAATCGCTAGAAGCCTCTGGAGCAGATATCATTGAACTAGGAATTCCATTTAGTGACCCTTTAGCTGATGGCCCTACCATCCAACAAAGTTCAGAAGTAGCATTACAAAATGGAATGTCAATAGACGTTCTATTCCAACAATTGTCAGATCTAAGAAATCAATCAAATATTCCTATTGTTCTGATGGGATACGTAAACCCAGTATTGCAATATGGTGTAGAAAAATTTATCAATCAGGCTGCCAAAGTAGGAATTGATGGATTCATTTTTCCCGATCTTCCGATTATTGAATTTCAGAATGAGTGGCAATCCTTATTGAAAAAACATGAATTGTCTTTCAGTTTTCTTATAACTCCTGAAACTTCAAAAGAGAGAATCATTCTCTTGGACTCGTTGAGTTCTGGATTTTTATATGCAGTATCTAGCTCAAGTACGACAGGAAGCAGTAAAACAGAAGGAAGTAAAATGGATACCGATGCTTATTTAGCGAAAATAAATAGTCTAAATCTTCAAAATCCGGTATTAGCTGGTTTCGGAATTAAAGACAATGAAATGTATGAATTTATTAACGCACGTTGTGATGGGGCTATAATAGGCAGTGCTTTTATCAAGCATTTAACAAAAAATGGAGCCACAAAGGACTCCATTTCTTCATTTATACATTCTATAAAAAAATAGAATTATATTTTAATCAATTGTTTTGAATAAACTTTCTGATTGTTTTTATCCATAACAGAAAGTGAATAAGTTCCAGGAATAATACTAGATACATCAAGAAAGTGCTGGGTTCCATTGATATCTTGAGTTAAAATGTATTGACCTGCTGCATTGCTTAAATACAATGTTCCTTCAATAAAACTTTCAAATTGAATAGTCGTCCTATCAAGAACTGGATTCGGAGAAATGGTAAAATCAGCTCTTTTCAAATCAATTGTAGATTCTACAATACTTTCTTCAAATTCAAAAGAAGCTGTTACTGCTTGATCTCCTGTTGTCTGTCCATTACCATCTGCAGCATGACCAGCAGCATAAAAAGTAACTGATCCTGCACCTGCAGAAGGTGCTGTCCATTCTGTAGAAAAAACATTCATTGCTGAAAGTCCAGCTTGTTCTAAATATGTTCTTGCCCCAGCAACTGATAATTGTGCATTTGTGGAAGGATTAGCAAAAGCACCAGCATTGGAATTATCCGAATTAACTAAGCCTACCATCTGTAATCCATATCCTCCTGGACCAACAGTAGTATTGATTGTAGCATTAACTGTATACGTTTGACCTCCTTGATAAGCAGTGACTTCATTTCCATCCTGATCGACAAGACTTATAACAATATCTGCACCAAAAGCTCCTCCTGAATGACAAGTTCCACATGTTTTGGAATCATCACCCGGCGCCCCGGTATTCCCCTCATTAAATTGAGCGGCTCTTCCACCAGAATGACTCATCATAAAGGTCATCACACCAGCAAATAAAAAGATTACATAGGTAAATTTTAATTTCATATTTTATAATTAGATTTATTGAATGATCAAATGTAAAGAATCGCCTAATCTTGCATTCTTTTTTTACGGACATTTTACAATAAAAATACGAATAAATACATAATGATTCTTAAGCTCTATATTTGAAAGACGCATTAACGCTTTATTCTGCTGTATAATGAAAAATTAAATAAAAATTAAACCTTTCCTTAAATTAAAAGTCCAACCTATAGATGGGCATAGAAATGGATGACATAGAATTAGTAAAAAGCTTGCAAAATTCCAGCACTCAAGCAGAGGCATTTCGGCAACTTGTACATTTGTATAAGGAAAGGATATATTGGCATGTTCGAAGAATGGTAAACAATCATGAAGATGCAGATGACATTGTACAAAATGTTTTTATAAAAATTCATAAAGGAATTCATGGGTTCAAACAACAATCCAAATTGTATTCTTGGATATACAGAATTGCAACGAATGAATGCATAAGTTTTATAGAAAAAAGAAAAAGGCATAGGACAATATCAATTGAGCATCAAGGTGATAAGATACAGAATGAAGCACCTACACCTGAGCTAATCATGAAGAAACTGATGCATGCTTTACAATTGCTACCTGCAAAACAACGCGCAGTATTCAATATGAAATACTTTGAAGAAATGTCATATAAAGAAATGAGTGAAATCATGGAAACAAGCGAAGGTGCATTAAAAGCAAGTTATCACCATGCAACACAAAAGATTAAGCATACAATTCTTGAAGGAAAATAGAATCATATGAAAGAGCTAAACGAATTAAAAGAGTTATTAACTTCTCAAAATACTAAGCATAAGCAATACGGTCAGGCTGTGCAAGAAGGATATTTTGAACAGTTAGAAGAAAAAATAATTTTGGGCTCGAGCCCAAAAAATAACAATCAACAACACACATCAAAAAATAAAAGTCTTTACATCAGTCTTGCAAAATACGCGTCAATTGCAGCTGCAGTATTGTTACTTTTTTTCGGGGTTTCTGTACTTACGCAGGAACAAGATGACACGTATGTAGATCTTTCGAATGATACATTCGACAGTGAATACCTACTTGAAAATGAAGACATCTATACAGAGGATCTTCTTGAAATAGAAGGAATTGATGAAGTGCTTGATGAACTTGAACAACAATTATTAAATTAAAAAAAATTATGAAATACACGTTATTATGTCTTGCTCTTCTTTTTTGCGGAACAATCTTTGGACAAAGGGAAGACAATAGATCTCAAAGAGAAAATTTCCGACAAGATCGACAAGAAAGGATTGAAACACTAAAAATTGCTTACATAACAAAGGAGATCAATTTAACAGCAGAAGAAAGTAAAGTTTTCTGGCCTGTTTACAATAAGTATCAAGAGCAATTAAAAGAATTGAGACAGCCTAGAAAAGGGAAGAAAGATCATTCTCAATTAACAGATGCAGAAGCCGCTCAATTAATTGATGATCATATCCGAAATGAATTCAAGAGAGCTGAAATTCATGAACAAATGGTAAAGGAACTACAACCTATAATAGGCAATAAAAGGATCATTACGCTTTTCAAAGTAGAAGCTCGATTCAAAAAAGAAATTCTTGATAGAGCTGGAAATCGAAAAGATAAAAGAGGGAGTAGGCCGATGTCGAGAGATAATCGTAGATAAAGAATTCTGAGTTCGGGTTTATTGCAAGAAAATAAACCCGAACTCAGGTTATAATCTGCCTATAGCTAAAGTCACCATGGAAATTTTACAAGAAGAAGGTAGCGTTCGTGCACAAGCCTCCAGTGTAGCGCCTGTTGTTAATACGTCATCTACCAACAAAATGTGTTTCCCAGCAAGATCGTACTGATCATTAAGTTGAAAAACATGACGAACATTCTCTACCCTTTCCGCTCTAGACTTTTTAGTCTGACTTTCATTCGGTTCTGTTTTAATTAAGCCATCTGGGTAAAACATACACGCCAGAATTTCGGCAATTCCAGCAGCAAATACACTAGCTTGATTATACCCTCTTTTTCGCTCTTTTCGCCAATGCATAGGAACAGGAATAACAACATTTATCGATTCTTTCCATCCATTTTCAATCATCAACTGAGCAAATTCATTTCCCCATATTTTACCAATACTCTTTATTCCAGAGTAATTAAATTGATGAATCAGCTTTTGTATTGTTGTTTGCTTTCGATAATAAAATAAGGCAGCCCCTTTCTCAATTTTCAGCCGACCATAAAACATCCTTTTAAATTCATTGTCATCTTTGGTTATATGATCTGTGTAGTAGAGTTCTTGTTGACAATCTAGACAAAGAACATTATTTTTAAGAGGTGTTTCTTGTTCACAGGCAAGACAAAGCTTCGGGAAAAATAAATGCAGAAGACCTCTGTATGTATTCAGAGAAAGGAGTTTGTTTTTCATGTATTAAATATATCAATTAAAAAGTATATTTCATACAAACACATAGAAACATTGAATTTTAATTAGTTAATTTGTGTAGTTAATCAGAAAATATGGAAACGCTAGAAGGAATTAACCTCAAAGAACTTGATCGTTTTATAGAAGAAGCATTGATAGAAGATGTAGGTGATGGTGACCACACTTCTCAAGCATGCATTCCTAGTGAAATACGTGATAAAGCAAGATTAATCGTAAAAGATGATGGTGTAATATGTGGAGTAAAAATTGCTGAATACATTTTTAAAAAAGTAGACAAAACGGCTGTTTTTGAAGAGCTTATAAAAGATGGAAGTGAAGTTA
Organism: Saprospiraceae bacterium; assembly: GCA_020627825.1. Taxonomy (GTDB): domain Bacteria; phylum Bacteroidota; class Bacteroidia; order Chitinophagales; family Saprospiraceae; genus JAHDFB01. The sequence goes on along the minus strand of JAHDGD010000015.1, from coordinate 5,532 downwards.
AATATGGAGACATTGCCTTTATCATAGAAATGAATAGTCAATCTTTACTAAAAGCTGAAAGATTGGTTTTAAATACGATGCAACGTTTAAGTGGAATTTCAAGTTTAGCGAATCGATTTGCCTTTGAAGTGGAAGATCTTGATGTCCGTATTTTGGACACTAGAAAAACTACGCCACGAATGAGATTCCTTGAAAAATATGCTGTAAGAACAGGCGGATGTATGAATTATAGAGATGGTTTATACGACTGGATTATGATAAAAGATAATCATATCGATGCATGTGGTTCTGTGGGTCAAGCGATAAAAAATGTACTGGATTATCTAGAAAAAAATAAAAAGCAACTTGGTATTACTGTAGAAGTAAGAAATCTTGTTGAACTTCATCAAGTTTTGGAAGTTGGGGGTGTAACTAGAATTATGCTAGATAACTTTGAACTTCCTATCATGGTGGAAGCTGTACAAACTATAAATGGCGAATACGAAGTTGAAGCAAGTGGAAATGTCACTTTGAAAACAGTACGGAATATTGCTAAAACTGGAGTCGATTATATTTCATCAGGGGCTTTGACACATAGTGCAGGACAACTTGATTTGAGTTTAAAAGTAATCAAAGATTAATGTATCAACTTTTAAAACCTATTCTTTTTCGGTTTAAGCCTGAGAAAGCCCATAGTTTAACTGTTTCTATGTGGAAATTCATTCTTGGAATTCCATTAATTAGACAATTATTTATTAAAAATTACAGGGTTCAAGACCCAAAATTAAAACGAACGCTCTTCGGGCTTGAGTTTGATAATCCTGTAGGTCTGGCAGCTGGCTTCGACAAAGATGGAAAATATTATGATGCCATGTCAAAACTAGGATTTGGGTTTGTAGAGATTGGCACAGTTACTCCGGTCGGTCAAGGAGGAAATCCACAACCTAGATTATTTCGACTTCCTAAAGATCAAGCATTGATTAATAGAATGGGGTTCAATAATGAAGGTGTAGATGCCTTGGTCGAACGTTTAAAAAAGAAAGGTAAAATCAATTGTATAGTAGGAGGAAATATTGGAAAAAACAAAGTGACACCAAACGAAGAAGCGACCAATGATTATGCAGTTTGTTTCGAGAAATTATACGACTATGTTGATTACTTTGTTGTAAATGTATCTTCACCCAATACACCGAACTTGCGTGAATTACAGGATAAAAAACCATTAACAGCTTTACTTAATCAGCTGCAACTTCAAAATAAAGCAAAACCAAAACAAAAACCAATCCTTCTTAAAATTGCACCTGATCTTTCCGATGATCAATTACTTGACATCATTGATATTGTGAAAGATACCAAAATAGATGGGCTTATTGCTACGAACACCACGATTGACCGTTCTCTTTTACAAACGGATTCAAAACAGGTAAAAGAAATAGGTAATGGTGGTTTAAGTGGTGCCCCTTTAAAAGACAGAAGTACCGAAGTAATTCGATTCCTCCATAAAAATAGTGATGGGAAAATTCCTATAATTGGAGTAGGTGGGATTGATTCACCTCAAGCGGCTATAGAAAAACTTAAGGCTGGGGCAAGTTTAATTCAAGTTTATAGTGGTATGGTTTATTATGGACCTACACTTGTTCGTGATATCAATCGAGCATTAATACCACTTAATTCATAATATGTTTGTTTAAATTGAATTTATAGCCTTTACTTTTTGTTAAAGAACTTGTTACAGTGTCTAAATTGGAATAGATTTTTTTACCACAAAAAAATAATGCTTAAAAAATATTCTTTTCTCACCCTTATCCTACTATTCTGCATATCGTGTAGTTATAGAACTGTGAACCCATTGGAATACAAAGGAGATATCATTACATTTGGTGATGGCGGAGGATTCAGCGGAATTGAAAATGGAACGGTACTGCTCGATAATGGCCAACTTTTTACACTTGAAAATAGAGGAACGAGTTATACTTTTGTAAGAAGAATTCAGAAAACTGAAACAGAACAATTATTCACGTGCTATGAAACATTAGGAATCGAAGATTTAACCGTAAATACACCTGGCAACACCTATCAATACATAGAATTTAAAAAAGGTGAATTCAAGAAAAGACTTGTTTGGTCTTCTAATAATACGAATAAAGAATTACAAATATTATACAGTATTTTACAATCAAAAGCTCCATAATTATGGGTATATACAAAAAAACATTCATCCTATCCTTTTTATTTATTTTGGGCGTAAGCCCCATTTTTGGTCAATTTAAAAACATAGAAGGAAGTGAATCAACTGGAGAGCATTTTCAGTTAAATCCATTATTTCTTCCTGACATTAAAAACAGTCAAGAAAAAGAAGGATATGATTTTGCGAATATGGTACGGTTGGAAACCGATCAAATTGAGCATCAAATTTTTGCTACATCTTTTGACGGAAAGAAAGGAATTGCTTTCAAAGGGTATCTGAATGAACAAGTTGGTTTATCACTTGAAAAACAAGTTGAACTGTATATGCAACGCATATTTGAGATAAACGAGTTAAGAGGCGAGTTGAGTTATACTATAACCCAAACACAAGTAGATCAACTTGGAATGATTCACCTCAGCGTTCAACAACTTGTAAATGGAGTTCCTATAGAAGGTGCAGAGTTAAAATTACATGCTACTGATAATTTAATACACTTTGCAAACGGACGATTAAAAGATGTACCAAGTGTAAGCAGTACTGTCGTTTTATCTAAAGAAGAAGCGTTAAATATTGTAATTGATTCTTATAGAGCTAAAGGGATATATAAAAAAATAAAGGAAGATCAAAAATTCCTTGTTCCCGAAATCACCGAAAAGGTGGAATTAATGATAAAAACTATCAATCAAGAAGATCGCTTGGTTTATCGAATTAAAGCATATGCTAACATTCAGCAGGAATTCACCTATTATATAGATGCTAAAAATGGAGAAATTCTTGACTCATTTAAAAACTTTTGTTCACTTCATCATCATGCTCATGGAGCAACTTCGAATTGTTCTATGGTTATGAACGGGCCAGCAGTTGCTGATGCACTTGACCTATCTAATACCACTAGAACGATAAATACGTATGAAGTAGATGGCACCTTTTATATGATTGACGCAAGTAGGGACATGTTTAATTCTTCGCAATCGACTATGCCAAATGAACCTATAGGTGTTATATGGACCATAGATGGGCAGAACACAAATCCTCAAAACAATAACTTTGATTACGATCATGTGAAATCTACAGACAATACATGGGCAAGTAAAATATCTGTTTCAGCTCACTATAATGGTGGCGAGGCATATGAGTATTTCCGAAATACACATAATCGAAATTCTATTAACAATGAAGGTGGAAATATTATTTCATTAATAAATATTTCTGACCCGCAGACAGGAGGAGGATTTGACAATGCATTTTGGAATGGGGCTGCATTATTTTATGGTAATGGAAATACTGCATTTACTCCTTTAGCAGAGGGATTGGATGTTGCCGGTCATGAAATGTCACATGGTGTTGTTCAAGCAACAGCAAACTTGACCTATCAAGGTGAAAGTGGAGCCTTAAATGAATCATTTGCAGACATATTCGGCGCAATGATTGATCGAGATGATTGGTTAATAGGAGAAGATATTGTTAAAACTTCAGCGTTTCCTTCTGGTGCGATGCGTAGTATGAGTGATCCTCATAATGGGGGAAATTCCTTAAGTGATCCTGGTTTTCAACCAAAAAATGTAAGCGAACAATTTACAGGATCTGCCGATAATGGAGGTGTACACATCAACAGTGGAATAGTAAATCACGCTTATTACTTATTTGCTGAAACAGCAGGTGTAGGTAAAGATAAGGCTGAACGTGTTTTTTATAGAGCACTAACTACGTATTTATCGGCGAGTTCTAATTTTAAAGATATGCGTGCTGCTGCTGAACAGGCGGCTGGTGATTTATACGATCAGGCTATAGTTGATGCCGTTTCTGCAGCATTTGGTTCAGTGGGTATTGGTGAAGGAGGATTAAGTACGGATTACGAAGAAGATGTAGAAATGAATCCAGGAGATGATTTCTTGTTATCAAGTCAGCCAGATTTATCGCAGGTAAGATTAAGAAACAATAGTCTAGATCTTATAGCAGATCCTTTAATTGATGTAGCCCACATAAGTAAACCGAGCATAACGGATAATGGGGAAATGATATTCTTTGTGGGAGAGGATAATAACATATACGTTATCAATATAGATTGGACAACAGGTCAAGTATCTGGGGATGTATTTGATGATCAAGGAGTATGGAGAAATGTTGTTGTTTCCAAAGATGGAACTTGGATCGCAGTATTAACTGAGCAGATAACGAATCAGATTATTGTGTTTAGTCTGGAAACGGGTGCTCAAGAATTTTTCACTTTATACAATCCTACTTTTTCTCAGGATGGGACAACTACTGGAGATGTTGACTTTGCTGATGCGATGGAATTTGACTTTTCTGGAGAATGGATTATGTATGATGCACAAAGTACTATTAGTGGAGGTAGTAATGGAGAAATTTCTTATTGGGACATAGGATTTATAAATGTCATCAATAAATCAAATAATACTTTTGCTGATGGACAAATTCAAAAGTTATTCACACAATTACCTGAAAACACCAGTGTAGGAAACCCTACTTTTAGTAAAAATTCTCCTTATATCGTTGCATTTGACTTAATTGAGAATAGTGATTATAGCGTTATGGCCGCAAATATTGAAGCGAACGAAATAAGTCAAGTTTATGCTAATGATAAATTGGGATATCCAAATTTCAATAACTCCGACAATCAATTGGTATATGAAAGTGGAGGATTTTTTGGGTCGAGTATAAGTTTATCTGCATTGGAAGATGATAAAATAACAGCTGTGTTCAATTCACATGTTGAGTTAATTGATGACGAGCGATTCCCTGTTGTATTTAGCAATGGTGAACGTGTTATTTCTTCTACATCAGAAGAAAGTATTATTAATGTATCGATTTCACCGAATCCAGTGGACCATATCCTTTTCATTCACAGTTTAAACGAAATAGAACAAGTGGTATTATACACAATAGATGGTCGTGAAGTATTCAATCAGCATTTAAATGGCAAGGAAATTCAGCTGAATTTGGATCATCTAAATTCAGGAATTTATAGTGCCCTGATCAAGACTGAAAATGGGAATATCATAAAAAGACTGGTAAAGAAATAATAACCTTTTTCGATTACTATACTGAGTTCGGGAAAAATTGCATTAGCAAAAAATCAGAGTAAACATCTTATTCATGAGGTTCTATAAAAACCCGAACTACAATAATTATTAAGGATTAACTGCTTTATTGTTTATGCGAAGCGGTCTATACCATTTATAATCTATTGCCAATACGGTATGAGTTTGGTCATCAATTATTCACCACCATTTCTTAAAGGTGAACAGTATCCCAGCATAATCAAAACCTATGAGTACAGGTATTAATATAACGTGAATCCCAGTTGATTTGTCAATCTTTAAAAAATATCTAACACATGTAAA
>JAHDGD010000168.1 GCA_020627825.1 Saprospiraceae bacterium | reverse complement strand
TATATAGATGTATCTCTGTCAACTGATTTTATTCCTTATCCATTATTCACGTTATAAAAGCTTTATCTTTATAAAGGTCAAAAAAAGAAAATGATAAAGACTTAATGTATCTTGTTATTCGTTCACACTTTATCATTTTAATAGGTTTTTGATGAAAGCGTTACGGTATCTTATTTATCTCGTTCTTCTTTTAATACTAGCGTTTATATTGTATATCGTAGGGTCACTAGTTTATGCAACAATTACGGACTTTCAACCTGAAGAAAAGATTAACCTCGATACAAAAAATACATTAAGTGATCAGAGTATCACTGATTCAACTTTTACATTCATTACTTGGAATCTAGGGTATGCAGGCTTAGGTGCGAAGTCTGATTTTTTCTTTAACAAAGGCAGTAAATGGCGTTCTCAAGATGGTATGGTTCGAACGCCTCAAAAATATGTTAAAGAATACATGCAATTGCAAGATGACTTTTTAAGGGAGCATCCTGCAGATTTTTATTTGCTTCAAGAAGTCGATTTTCATTCGAAGAGAAGTTATTTTACCAATCAAGTTGACCGTATTCAAAACTTATTTCCAAACAAGGAATATACCTTTGCGGAAAATTATAAAGTTAAGCGAGTTCCTATTCCTATTCTTGAACCATTCAATGTAATGGGTAAAGTTCACAGCGGTCTTGCAACATTTTCTTCGTATGCAAATCAATCTGCTATACGGTACCAATTACCAGGTGAATACGAATGGTCTACTCGGATTTTTCAACTGGATCGATGCATAGCAGTTCATAAGTATCCGTTAGTTTCAGGAAAAGAATTGGTTGTGATGAACATTCATAATTCCGCTTATGATAAAGCAGGCTATATCAAAAAACAGCAAATCGAATATTTCAAGCAATTAGCTCTCAATGAATACGAGAAAGGAAATCATGTCATTGCAGGTGGAGACTGGAATCAATGTCCTCCAGGTTTTAAAAATGAGCGTTTTGGGGATTCTTATGAAGGAGATGATGCACCTATTCATCTCGAAGCTAATCTATTTCCTCCAGGTTGGAAATGGGCTTTTGATCCAAGCGTGCATACGAGTCGAAAATCGGCTGCGCCTTATGAAAAAGGAAAAACATACACTACACTAATTGATTTTTATCTCGTTTCTCCGAATGTTGATATTCAAGAAGTAAAAGGTATGAATTTAGATTTTGCAGCTTCTGATCACCAACCTGTATATCTTAATATTCTATTGAAATAGTGAAGTCTTTGCGGATCATGTAATAATTAGTTATAAATTGAAGTGTTTATTCTAAGGTGATGACTTACATTCAATTACAACGGATTTAATCTTCTAATACCAATTTCATTTTTGCGATACGATCTTCAAGTCGCTCGGTAGTCATTTTTGCTCGAAGACGATCAACAACAATGGGGAATGAAAATGGTGTCGCGCCTTTCGGCTTGCTCAAAATAAAGGTGCTTTTTTGAATTCGATTTAACGCTGCGCGCATTCTTGCCTCTTCCAGTTGGAAGGTCATGACTTCATCAAAGGTCTGCTGATACAGCAGGTTATCTGGTTCATATTTCTCAAATACATCAAACAATAATTGAGAAGAGGATTGCAAATGTCTCTCTTTCTTGCCTGCACCAGGAAATCCTTGAAAAATAAGACCACTGATTCTAGAGATATCTCTGAATTGACGTCGGGACATTTCTGCTGCATTGATGGATCCTTGAATCTGTAATTCAAGGTTTTCTGTATGAAACAGATCTTTGGTCATAATTGCATCTATATCGATGGCTTGATCACTTAGTAATTCTACCCCATAATCATTCATTGCAATAGTGAAACTTATGGGTTTTATATCTCCTATTCTCTTACCTATTAATACACCAAGCCCTTCATGAACATATCGGCCTTCATATGGATACATAATAAGGTGATAGCCTTCTTTATCATGGAAATATTCAATAAGAAATTCACCTTTACGTGGTACGAATGATTTTTCTTGCTGCAAAAGAAATAATGGCGTAAGCGCCTTTACTTCTTTTTGCTGGTTCTTCGGATCGTCATAAAAACTATCATATTCAGAACGTAATACTTCTGACAAATTACTTGATAGGGGCATTCTACCTCCCATAAAAGAAGGAACTCTACCTGATTTTTTAGTCGTTTTTTTAACGAACATGGTCATTTCCTTGATTCTTACAAACTCTAGGTTTCGACCACTAAACCAGAAAACATCACCTGGAGAAAGTTGGCCAGCAAACCATTCTTCCACCATTCCTATTTTTTTTCCTCCCATGAATGCAATTTGAATTAAAGCCGAACTGGTAATAGTGCCAATACTCATTCGATGTCGCTGCGCAATTTTCCTACTTGTGACTTTATATACCCCTTCTTCTATGATCACTTTTTTATATTCATCATATGCTTCCAGTGATCTTCCGCCATAAACCAGAAAACTGAGACACCATTGCCATTCTTCATCAGATATAGATTCCATGCAGAAAGTCGATTTGATTTCTTTATAAATATCTTTTGGGCGAAAGCCCTCTGAAACAGCTAAAGTCATTAAATATTGTAGTAAAACGTCGAATGAACGAATATAGGGTATGCGTTCTTCAACTTCACCTATTTTAATGGCTTTTCTTAAAGCACCACTTTCCACAATTTCAAGGGAATGAGTAGGTAAGAAATATATTTTCGATGTTGCACCAGGAGCGTGACCACTTCGTCCTGCACGTTGTAAAAACCGAGCGACACCTTTGGGGGAACCTACTTGAACAATAGTTTCTACTGGTCGGAAATCTACACCCAAGTCTAGACTCGACGTACATACTACAGCTTTTATCGTTTCATTATGTAGTGCATCTTCTACCCATTCTCGCAGATGTCTCGCGATTGATCCATGATGCATAGCGATAATTCCTGCCAATTCAGGTGCTCTATCAAGAATTTTCTGGTACCATATTTCGCAAAGAGCTCGTGTATTAATGAAAATAAGAGTGGACCTGCTGTTTTTGATAATAGGAATTAATTTATCAATCATTTTAATACCTAGATGACCTGCCCAAGGAAATCTTTCTATCTCATCAGGAAGAATGGTCTCTACAATAATCTTTTTCTTTATTTTAGATTGGATAAGAAGTCCTTTTTTTGCCCATTCTTTTCCTAGTAAAACATACATACTTTCTTTCATGTTGCCGATCGTCGCTGAAATACCCCATATCCGCAATCCTGAACATAATGTCTTGAACCTAGACAATGCCAATTCTACTTGAACACCACGTTTACTTCCTACAAGTTCATGCCATTCATCAACAATAACTGCCTTGAGCTGTCGAAAGAATTTTGGGTAGCCCTTTGTGGCCAATAGAATATGGATGCTTTCAGGTGTTGTAATTAAAATATCAGGAGGATGGGTCATCTGTTTGCGACGTTGGGCTGTAGTTGTGTCTCCTGAACGAATGCCAACTGTCCAGTCCATTCCCATTCCCTTTATTGCTCGAGTTGCAGCGTTATGTATTTCTTTTGTCAGCGCTCTGATGGGACTTATCCATATTGCTTTTAGTCCTTTTTTCTTAAGATGTCGATGATTGCATAAAATAGGAATCAGCATCGAATAGGTTTTGCCGCTTCCTGTTGGCGCATTAATAATGCCATTTTTACCTGAGGTATATGATCGCCATGCTTTTTCTTGAAATGGAAAAACCGTCCACTCATTCTCGTGAAACCATTGTTCTCCAGCTTGCATGATTTGTGGTAGCTTTCTTTTTGTCATAAATAGCAGGTCAATGAAAGGTAACTATGAAACATGAATACCATCACAATGTTTTTCATTCAATTGACTTGCTCGTAATCTACATATTCCATAAATATCTTATCCATTATTCGTGTTAACTAAATTGTTTTTGTATTGTTTCATACCTTTGAACTATAATTACTTTCATGTCAAATATACGAAATCCGAAAATCTGGACTGTTGAAATTATCTGGTGGATAATGACCGCTATTGTAGCTGTATTAGTTATGTTACCTATTTATACAACGACGCCAGACTTTCCATTTAAAGCCGTTAATATTGCCTATATTTTTATTGCGATAACGTTTACACGCTATATCTTTTTATTGCGGCATACTCCTTTCGCTTGGTCCATTCCTTTCAAAATAATAATACCATGTACTGCATTGATTGTTATTGTACTTTTAGGAGATGGCTTAATGGAATTACAAAACATGCTAGATGAAGATGGATTTTTAACTTTTCTTAGTCATCTTGATGGAGATACTGCCAAGTCTATGTATCATTATATACGATCAGAGTATTTCTTTTTTGGCGTTGCATCTCTTATCTGTGCGGTAATCCTACCCATTCGAATGATTGTAAGCATATGGAGACAAAAAAATAGAGGAACAATATAAACCAACATGTATACAGACGCCCAACAAAGATCATACTATGAACGCAGTAAAGCGTTTTTAAAAGATTCAGCTGAAAAAGAAGATATAGAAGCTTTACGAGCGGTATTGATTTTTCATGAATGGAAATATTATGTGCAGAATAATCCTGTTTTAAGTGATTACGAATACGATGTATTGTTTAAACAATTACAAAAAATTGAGTCGAAGTTCCCCGAGTTGATTACATCCGACTCGCCTACCATGCGAGTTTCACAAGATCTTACAGATGAATTCAAAAAAGTGAAACATCTTACACCTATGCTTTCTTTAGACAATAGTTACAATGCTGATGATCTTGAAGATTTTGCTAAGTCAGTGAGAAAATTGACAGGAGTTGAGCGATTATATTTTGCTGTGGAACCTAAATTCGATGGAGGTAGTATCGCATTAGTTTATGAAGATGATCAATTGATTCGAAGCGCTACAAGAGGGGACGGAAGTATGGGAGAAGAGATGACTTCCAATGCAAAAACTATAAAATCCATACCGCTGAAAGCGGCCTTTTCTAAGTATGGAATACATCGAGCTGAATTAAGAGGGGAAGCCGTTATACGGAAAGATATTTTCGAAAAAGTAAATACTAAACGGGCAGCGAATCAACAAGTTGTATTTGCGAATCCTCGTAATGCAGCAACAGGCGGACTGCGAATGAAAGATCCCAATGAAACGGCAAAAAGAGGTATTGATGTATTCGTTTTTCAGCTTTCCTACGCTGTTGACAAAAATGGCAATAACATGATGAACACACTTGAATCTCATGAGAAAGCTATTGATATGCTGAAAACACTTGGTTTCAAGGTGCCGAATAATTCATTTGGTGTCTATGATACGATAAATAAAGTAGCTGCTCATTGTTCGAAATGGGAACTTGAAAGAGAAAATTATCCATATGAAATAGATGGGATGGTGGTTAAAGTCAACGCTTTTGAATTGCAGGAAGCAGCTGGTTCAACGCAACATCATCCTCGCTGGGCAATTGCCTATAAATTCAAAGCTAAACAAGCAACAAGTAAGCTTGAAGCAGTTGATTATCAAGTAGGAAAAACAGGTTTTATTACACCTGTTGCTAAAATAACGCCTGTGGCATTGGCTGGCGTTACTATTTCTTCCATTTCACTTCATAATGAAGAATTTATTCAATCCAAAGATATTCGATTAAACGATACAGTTCTTGTAGAAAGAGCAGGAGATGTTATCCCATATATTGTGAAATCCATGGAAGAATTACGGGATGGTACAGAACAAGTTATTCATTTTCCATCGGAATGCCCATCCTGTAAAACGGATCTCGTAAAAGCGGAAGGAGAAGCAAAATGGCGTTGTATGAATATCTTATGTGAAGCTCAAGCTCTTCAGCGCATGATTTTTCATGTTTCCAAAGAAGCAATGAATATAGATGGATTTGGAAAGTCATATGTAGAGCGATTTTATGAGTTGGGTTGGTTACAGACTATTGCAGATATTTATCGGTTAGACTATGACGCTATAGCTGAATTAGAAGGCTTTGGACGTAAGTCCGCTGAGAAATTAAAAAGCAATATCGAAGCGGCAAAAAGAAATCCGATACATCGATTACTCAATGCACTCAATATTTATCACCTAGGCAGAAAGGCAAGTAAGATCATTGCTGAAAAAATAGAACATGTTCTTGATTTGCGAAACTGGACGGAAGAAGATTTTACTTCTATTAAAGACATAGGGCCCATTTTAGCAAAAGAAGTGATCCAGTATTTTTCGAAAGAAGAACACCTTGCTATTTTACAAGATATGGAGTCTCTAGGAGTGAATATGAAGCAAACAGACGAAGACCGACCAGTGGAAGTTGCTGAAAATGCTCCTTTTGCTGGTAAAACCATTCTTTTCACAGGTTCACTCCAACAGATGACAAGGAAAGAAGCTCAGCAAAAAGCAGAATTGGCTGGAGCCAAAAATATCAGTGCTGTAAGTAGTAAACTTGATTACTTAGTTGTAGGTGAAAAAGCAGGTTCAAAACTAAAGAAAGCCGAAGCTCTTGGCACCGTGAGTATTCTTACAGAAGATGACTTCTTAGCAATGCTGAAATAATTTTTTTATTACATATGCAACCCTCTTAAAAAGGCACACGTCTTTCTTACAACTACCTTAAATTTCAACTGTGAACGGAATATCAATTCAAACGATTGAAGATTGCAAAAAAGGCAAACGACAAGCTCAAAACAAATTGTACGCGCAGTACTGCGATGCGATGTATTCAATTTGTTTACGCATGTTAAAAAATGCCGCCGATGCCGAAGATATGCTTGTGAAATCTTTTACAGACGTGTTTAGAAAGCTTGAGCAATTTCGAATGGAATCTTCAATAGGAGCATGGATTAAAAGAATAGTTATTAACAATTGTATTAGCTTTCTTCGGTCCAAGCAAAACTTAGATGAGTGGGATGACTCTTACGATGCAATCGAAGAGCAAGAACCTGACGAAAGCGAGGTTTCCTATAATGTGGATACCATAAAACGTGCAATGCTCTCGCTCTCTGATGGATATAGAATGATCATTAATCTATATGTTTTTGAAGGATTAGATCACATTGAAATTTCGGAATACTTAAATATTTCAGTTTCGACCTCTAAGACGCAGTATCACAGAGCGAAAAAGAAATTATTAAGCGTTTTAAAGACTTTAAATTAAAAGTAATGGAAGATAAATTAAGATCTTTTGTACAAGATAATGAACAACATTTTTCAACTGAGAAAGCACCACAAAGTGCGTGGGAACGGATAGAAAGTAATTTGGGCTCGAGCCCAAAATCGAATAGCATAAGTCTGAAAACCTTGTGGTTTATTGTCGGAGGTATGTTGCTTATATTTTCGGTCCTAGGAATTGCTGGTTACAAGTATATGTCTGCTGACGATCAAGGAACAATGCAATATGCCGACATCGAAGATGAAGATTACAAGTCTATGCAACAATATTATCAACCCTTGTTGCAATCGACAGAGCAAAAATTTGTCAATAATGTAAATGCTCCTTCTGTGATGGAAGAACTTACAGACCTTGATGAAGGATTCGCAGAATTACAAAATGATTATCTCAATAATGACGCAGTAAATAAAGAGATGATGCTGAGGTTGATGAAAGAAAATTATGAATTAAGAATTAAAATATTAGAAATGGCAATGGATAAAATCCAAAATGCCACACCTTCTACTTTAAATAAAGACAATAGAAATGAATACTAAAATGAATTATTTCGCACTCTTCATAACACTACTATCCTTTTTTGTCCTACAATCTTTTGATAAGTATGACTTAGAGGAACATATTACTAAAGAATTCAAGCTTAATCCCGAAGGAACTTTCGATATCTACAACAAATATGGGAAAGTAGATATCAAAAACTGGGACAACCAAAGTGTCAAGATCGACGTCCATATTAAAGTTGATGCTAGAAATGAGAAAAAAGCGCAAGAAACTATGGATCGAATTTCCATAGATTTTGAAAACAATGCGAATTTCGTTTCAGCTAAAACTACAATTGGCGAAGAAAATTCAGGAGGTATATCCATTAGTTACAACAATAAATTTACCATCAATTATACGATCTATATGCCAAGAAACGTCCACTTGAACGTGTTTAACAAGTATGGTCATACAACGATTGAAGAATTGGATCGTACAGTCAATGCTGAAATTAAGTATGGCAACATTGATATGGAAAATGTAAAAGGTGATGTTTCCTTAAAGTTAGGATATGGTAATGCAAATTTTAAAAACGTTCGAAATCTTTCGTCTGAAATTAAATACTCTAATCTTGAAGCAACTTCAGTTGGTAATTTTAATATGCATTCTAAGTATTCAAAAATTATAGTTGAAGAAGCAAAAGATGTAGTGATAGAATCGAAGTATGATACCTACCGACTCGGAACGGTTCTAGCATTGGAAAATCAAGGGAAATACGATAATTTCAGGATCAAAAGCGCTGAGTCAACTTCCTTTGACACAAAGTACACTGATGTAAGTGTGGAGTATCTACACACGAAATTCCATATGGACCAAAAATACGGTTCAGTGAAAATTGGTGAAACAGGAAATAAAATGGAAGAGGTTTATGTAGAAACGGAATATACAGATGTGAGAATAAGAGGGATTAATACAGGCTATAACTTAGATATGGAGCTAGAAAATTCGGATTATAATGTACATGATGACATCTCCATTTCATATAAGTCCAAAGATGATGATTGCTGTGATTTGAGAATGAAAGGTGACTATGGAAATGGATATACAAAGATATTCGTGCGAATGAGATATGGTGGATTCACTATAAATTAAAACCACATTATTCAAGGTTTGATGCCTTGGGTTTTTTATCAAGATTC
>JAHDGD010000167.1 GCA_020627825.1 Saprospiraceae bacterium | reverse complement strand
GTGAAATGTTCTAAAATGGCAAAGGTCTTATGAACGGAACTTTTGAGGTTTTGCATCCTGATATTTAATTAACTTTCAATTCAACTGTTCCGAGACCATCAAAACCCCCTTCAACATGGCAGCCTTTTTGGAGATACTCCGCTGAGGTTGCAGCACCTGCTAAAATAATAGCTCCCGCTTGTATCTCTATTTGATTTTTGGAAAGAATTCGAGTGATTTCAACCAAGGCATCCAGTGGATTCCCAAGAATGGCACTGGAACGTCCTGTCTGTACATATTTTCCATCTATGATCAATCGAATCCCGATATTTTCAAAAGCGGTATCAATATCTTTCCACTCCCCAAGTACATAAGCAGAAGAAGAACAATTATCCGCAATGACATCTTCTAGGGAAAACTTAAAATTTTGGTATCTAGAGTCAATTATTTCAAGCGCCCCAGCTACGCCTTTGATGTAATCTTTAACATTTTCACTAGCGAGTGGCTCTGTTATTTTCTTTTTTATTAAAAAAGCGATTTCTGGCTCAACTCTAGGGTGGATGAAACTAGATAGATCTAGATTGCCTCCATTTCGAATATGCATTTTATCTGTCAGTCGCCCCCAAATAATTTCATGGACGCCCATTTGTTCCATCTTGGCTTTGCTAGTGAAACCCAATTTATAGCCAGTCAATTGTTCCCCTCTTTCCAATCGATATCCAATCGACTCTTTTTGAATGGCATAGGCTTCTTCTAAATCAAAATCTGTTTTTTGACTGATTTGATCTACGGCTGTGGCTGACCTGGCTGCTGTATCTAATAAACGAGCAGTGTTTTTAATAAATTGTTTCATATATTGAAACAGTGTTTTGATTAATAAAACAAATATAAGGAATAATATGAGAACTCAAAACACATATAAAAAATATACATACTACTTGAAATAGCTGATTATTTGTGTTTTTAAAATCGTTAAGTTCCTTAGAATTTTATGGCAAGATTATGAACACACCCTAATGAACCTAACTAATGAATGTTGTCTTGACAAGATCTTATTTAACATGCTTCAATATGGAAAAAAGATATCTTATCCTCCTTACTATCTTCCTCTTGATATTTCCTTTTTTTTCAAAAGGCCAAGTCATTCCGTATGAGGGGTTCACAGTAGAATGTATTGATGCAAACAATAATGATTGTGAATGTCTTAGCGAAACAACATTTCTAAATTTTGATGGTTTGAATGCATCATCAGCTGATACTTTTCAACTCCGCATTTCGATTACATCCTATTTGGACATTTCACCAGGTAATGAACTTATTGTAGAAGGTATAAACTCCGAATTTTTCTCTTGGGAAAATGCCTCTGTATTTTCTAGCTCAGACTACGAATATATTAACTCTATTTCGATTGGGTTTCCCAGTAATTCTTCTATCCAAAATGATACGTTTATAATTTCAATAGCAGAACCCTATTGTGATTTAAAGATAACAACTGGAATACCTTCGTACTACCATCCCATATGCGAACTTTTCAAAGAAAATGTCACCATAGAATTGGATAATTATCAATGCAAAGAAGGGATAATTACATTTGATTTTGATGTGGTAAACAATGCTTTGGGGCTATTGATAGACAAACAGATATTGACTGAAAGCGCAGAAATAAAATTCATCCAAGCAAATGGAAATACATTTGATTCCGGGCTTTCCAGTATGGGAACATTTTATTTAAACGAATGTCTATTAGACCCTGGAAGTATAATCGAAATCGATTATTGTACCATAGTGCAATTTAAAGGAACCAGTTTAAATTGTTGTAATACACAAGCCATTATGTTACCCCCATGTCCTTAACAAGTTAAAGCCAAATAAGATACAAAGGCCTTTATTAAAAAAAAACGATGCTTTGACCACTAAAGTAAAAGCATATTCACATATCAATAATCATCATGTATCTTGAAAATGAATGGTTTTTGTGTTTTTTCTAAATCAATATTAAAAGCAACTTTACAAATGACTTTATCGCTAAGAGTAAGTGTAAAATGAAGCCAAGCCACTGAGTCTTATCATTTTTCATCATCGAATATTATTCAATATTCCATCAATTCATTGATTATGAAAAGATATTTTCTATTAATTGCTTTAATCAGCTTAATCGGTACCTATTCTCAGGCACAGCACCAATGTAGTGGTTTTCATGACGAAGATGACCATACCAATTTCAACAATAATACAAGTGCTTTTGAATGTAATAATGTTGATTGCACGGCTCAAGTGCAAGAATGGATGGAAAACTGTGATGAGGTATGGGTAGACATCATCATTCATTTTTTGATCATTGGTGATTGTAACAATGCCCCTAATATTGGCTCAAATACAATACCTGTTGATCAATCTTTACAAAACTCTTATGATATAGCGGAAGCAATGGTAGATGAAGCCAATGAAATGCTATCGAATTACGAGCATACAGATCAGCTTGGACAAGATATATGGGGCCTACCAGAGAATGATACTGACCCTGTTTGCATGCCCATTCGATGGCGTATGGCAGGAATTGAGTTTCATTGTTTGAGTAGTGCCAATACGGGTAATTGCACGGGAGATATTTTGACCCTTTCTGAATCCAATCCAACCGCGTTGAATGTATTAATGACCCCTGTTGCTGGAGATGCAAGTGGTTTTGCTTGTGCTAATGGTGTGATCATGGAACAATTTTCCGGAGACTTATTGAACCATGAGCTATTACACAGCCTAGGCTTAGGACATGCTTTCGATGGGCCATTTCAAGAAGAAAATTGTGATGATGTCCCTATATTTCCAACATGGACCTGGAATAATCCAAATGTTCCTTCCGAAGAGACTTCTGGATTTTTGTGTTATGATATATACCCTCCAGATTCCCCATATTGTCTAGGTCCTGTACCACACCCTTGCTGCAATGAATGTTTGGAGAACAATAACACTATGACCTATAGTCATATCAACAATGATCCTGAACAAGCAGCCCTCACACCATGCCAAATAGAAACGGCTTTAACCGATTTATGTGAAAACCATTGCCATCAAATCAGTGATGTCGTGCCCGAGTTTCCGAATTGCAACCCTCCAAGTGCCTTTATAGACTTACAGGATTACGGCATCTTTCAATCAGCAGATTGCGATATATGCTTTCAAATGAGTCCTAGTTTCAATGAGTTCAAATATAAGTTACTATTTATAGAAAATTCAGGAAACACATCCTCAATAGTTACATCAACAGGATGGACTTTTGGAGAAGCTGGGGCATATTGTCTGAATTACAACAAACTCACAAATAGCTGGGGCAAATACTTCAAACCCGGTCGCACCTATACCCTTATTTTGACCGTTCAGACCCGCTGCGGGGATACAGATACAGACCAACTAACATTCTCTACTCCTAGAGGATGCCCTGATAAAGAGGATGAAGACGATAGTGATGACGATGATGATACCACAGACTGTTTTGATCCAATCATTCGGCAAATTTTGTATACAGAGGCAACCGTAAATATTGCTTGGGAAGCACCACGAGGCACCGATCATTTCACTGTGAATTATGAGTCTACTGACGGTACCATAAAACAGGTTCAAATAGTGAGCAATACAAACAAAGCTTCATTTAAACATTATGACAAAACCTATTCAATTAGAGTTCGATCAGATTGTACCAAAGAGGATACGCCTATCAAGGATACATTTAGTCCAAGAGCAAGGATAAGTAATAGTTCAAATTCCCTTATTGGCATTTATCCGAATCCATTATTTGGTGCCGATTTGAAGATAGAAATCAATGATGTTTCAATTATTCAATCAAGTCCAATCGTTCAGGTGCAAATCGTTGATTTATTAGGCAACCTTATATACGATGAAGCAATAGACTTTACCAATCAGCTAGCTAGTATAAGCACAAGCAATATTGATTCAGGTACTTATACCATAAAGTTGAAGACGGAAAACAATTATCAATTTTATCGGAAACTGGTTTTATTCAGTGACAAATAACCCTTTAAGTGTATTTATTATGAGGCGGCTAGAAACATTCCTATTTCTATCAACATTCCTTGTTATACCTGTGTTTTTGCTAGCACAAACAGGGCCTTATGATGATTATAGCATTGAGTGTGTCGAAGATCCAGAAATACGTTGTGAATGTTTGGGTAAGACAACTAAATTAAATTTCTATAATTTGAATGGCGAAATACCGGATACTTTTTCATTAAAAATAACCATCGTTTCAAATCTCCCTCCAAAACCTGAAAATGAACTGGTTCTAGTTGGATTAGAATCTGAGTTTTTTAACTGGGACGAGGCTCAAATCAACGGGAATAGCAATTCATCCATTATTCAATTAGATTTTCCTAATAATTCTGGTGTCAACCAAGATACATTTCTAATTAAATTCGAAGAGCCTTATTGTGATTTAATGGTAACGACTGGAATACCAGCCTATTCTCCAATATGTGATATTTTTCAAGAGAGTGTTTCTTTAGAGTTGAGCAATTATCAATGTTCGGATGGTCTGATCACTTATGGCCTGAATGTAGTAAACAGTGCAACAGATATTTCTATAAACACTGAGTATATATTGGAAAATGTTGACATAACACTTATACAGGCTAGTGGAAATTCTTTTAATACAACTGTTATTGGTTCAGGTTCTTTCCTAATGAATGAATGTTTAGTAAAAGATGACAGTCAAATAGACATTGAGTTTTGCACTGAAGTAATATACAAGGGAACCAAATTGGAATGTTGTAATCATCAGACAATAACACTATCAACCTGTTAATGAAGGCTTTAAGACGTTCAGGATTTCAGATGATTTAACCATTACTTTTCAACAAAAACATTTTCAATATTATGAAAAAAACTAAATACTCCTACTTCATATTCTTATCTACTTTTCTTTTGTCCCATCATATGATAGCTCAAGAAGAGCCAACCTATGAATTCTCTATTGAATGTGATGACCCAAATGACCCAGAATGTATTTGCCTTGCAGAAACATCAAGTATAGAATTTATCAATCTAAATGGAGAAACACCCGGTTTTTATACCATGAGATTGAAAATTGCATCTAATTGGGGTAACAACCCAGGATATGAAGTTATTACAGAAAGTGTAGGATCTAATTTTTTCGACTGGGATGAAGCAGAGAGTGTTTTTGATATCTATTCTTATGAATCTTTTGACTTCCATTTCCCTGACAACACTGGAGTGACTCAAGAAACATTCACTGTTTCTTTAGCAGCTCCTTTTTGTGATATGACCATTACCACTGAAATCCCTCAATACACTCCATTGTGTGATATTTTTCAAGATAACATTTCTCTAGAGTTTAACAATTACAATTGTGATGAAGGGCTAATTCAATATGACTTAAGTATAGTCAATACATCAAGTGAGCTATCTGTTGACGAGGCTCTATTAATTGAGAACGCTCAAATTACATTAATAACCTCAGATGGGAATACCTTTTCAGTAAATAGTACACCACATGGAGGTTTTTTAATGAATGAATGCCTTATTAATCAAGGTAGTAGCATCCATATCACTTTTTGCACAGAAATAAGCTATGAAGATAGAAGTAGAACATGTTGTGATGAACAGACCCTACAATTACCGTCTTGCTAAATCTAAGTCGTTTAAACAGAATTTAAAATATTAAAATGTACAATATGAAAAACATATCCTTATTAACCATTTTTTTATTGTTTTTCTTCCATTCCATTGGACAACATGAAAACTGTGCTGGTCAACATGAGAATGATGATCATTTTGCAGGTCTTTTAAACAACCAATCCAATTGTAATGGAGTTGATTGCGAAACTCAAGTACAAGAATGGATGGACAGTTGTGAAGAAGTTTGGGTAAATGTAACTGTCCATTATCTGATTATAGGAGATTGTGATGGTAAACCATCTATCGGTTCAGCAGCCGTTCCTTATGATGGGGCTGGACAAAACTCTTATGATAGAGCGGAAGCATTGATTAATGAAGCTAATGAAATGCTTCATAATTATGAAGAAAACGATCAGTTTGGACAAAATGCCTGGGGGCACCCAGATTATGACACAGAACCCACCTGTATGCCAGTTAGATGGAAATTAAACGGGGTTGAATTTCATTGTATGCCCAATGACCCGGGAGATGGCTGTAATGCCTTAAACAGTTTAGCCAATTTGGATCCTTCTTCTTTGCACGTTTTAATGAAACCAATTTCTGCGGAATGGAATGGGGTTGCTTGCTCTAATGGTACAGTGATGGAGTTATTTACTGGCGATCTTTTAAACCATGAACTCCTTCATGTTTTGGGCTTAGACCATACCTTCCAACAAGCTAATGATTGTCCTGATATACCAGCATTTCCATCTTGGACATGGAACAATCCCAATGCCCCTTCTGAAGATACTTCTGGAGATCAATGTTATTCTATTTATCCTGAAGACCACCCTTATTGCCAAGGGCCTGTCCCCCATCCATGCTGCAATGATTGCATGGAAAACAACAATACTATGGCTTATAGTTCAGCCAATGACGATCCAGAAGTAGCAGCAATTACACCATGCCAAGTCGAAGCAGCTTTGACTGACCTTTGCAACAATCACTGCCATCAAATTGATAACACTTTCCCACCCAATATTTGTAATCCACCAAATGCATTCATAGACATTCCTGAATTTGGAATTTTTGATGTAAATGGATGCGATTTTTGCTTTCAAATGAGCCCTAGTTTCAATGACAAGAAACACAGGATCACTTTTTATGAGAACAATGGATTCTTTTCATCATTTGTAACTTCTACAGGTTGGGTCGCTGGGGAAGCAGGAGAATATTGCCTTCCTTATAATAAAATGAATAATACATGGGGACAATATTTCAAGGCTGGAAATTCTTATACTATTGTCCTTCAAGTCAGAAACAAATGTGGGGATATTTCAACTGCTCGATTAGACTTCAAACTTCCTAAAGGCTGTAACGAAGATGAAGAAACCACAGAATGTCTACCTCCTTTTGTCAAAGAAGTCAAATATTCAAAAAAAGAAGTATTCCTTTCTTGGGGTGAGGTAAAAAATAGTAACTCTTATACTGTTCAATACGAATCCCTTGATGGTCGATACCGCAATGCGATCACTACCACAGATGGTCGTAATGCTATTTCATTTCCACACCATAGCAGAGTCTATAAGATAGATATTCGCTCAAATTGTTCTCAAACTAAACCTTCAACTGAAGATGAAAACCCAAATGGTGTAAAAGGCAAACGCACAGCCTCTTTACACAATCTTCAAAAAGGATTTGTCATATATCCAAATCCTGTATTCGGGAATCAACTTAATATCAGTTTAAGCGAATCATCAAGTTTAGATTCCAATCATCCTATTGATGTGACGATTGTTGATCTACTGGGTTTAAAAGTTTTTGAAGATCAAATCTTATTTAATGACGGTAATATTTCTATTCAGTTAGATGATAATTTAACTGATGGAGCCTATACTATTAGACTTAGGGACATACATAAAACAAGCTATATCAACAAGGCTATTATTTTAAGTGATAAATAAATTATCTCTTCTTATTAACAATAATATTTTAAAATGAATATATCATGAAATCTTATATCAGCATATTTTTCTTATTTTTTTGTTTTATGATTACTAATTTATTCGCTCAGAATAATGAACAAATATTTTTGCCCTTTGAAGCAGAATGCATAGAAGGGAATAACGAAGATTGTATTTGTATCCCCAGTAATTTTATCTATCCTTTTTTTGATGTTACAAATGGGGCAAGTGGCAACATTGTCTTCAAGATCAATATAATAAATGCACAAGGGAATAATCATCCTTTTACACCTATAAATATAGACTCTGACTTATTCACTTTGGAGTCTATTGCCCAATCAAATCCTATTATGGCACAAATTAGGATGACTTATACCTATGATAGCGATCTAGAAAATACAACTTTCACATTAGAGCTTCCTGAACCATACTGTAACATTGAAATCACTACAGAACTACCAACAGTACCGGAAGAATGTATACAAATGGAAGAAAATATTGCTATTGAGATCAATGATATCATATGCGAAAACGATCAATTCTTTGTAGATTATGATATCAATATTTTATCCAGTGATATAACAATAGATGAAGAAAACATCGCAGACAATATAGAAATGACATTAATCAAGGAAAATGGAAATACTATAGATATCGGCCAAATTGAAGGCTTATTTATAGGGAACAATTGTGTACTTGACAGGAACGATAAAATCTTGATGAAACTATGCGCCGATGTCACTTACAATGGTGTCACTTCTTTCTGTTGTAAGGAAATTGAATTTCATGTCAATTGTTGAATAGTTCTATTCAAGTTCAGTAATATCTATCGCAAAGAAGCTATTTGAATTTGACTTTCACCATAGTATTCCTTTATGGTCAAAAGTGTTGAAGGTCATTTTTTCGTCAATTAAGAGGGCTTTTGGCGAAAACAGGGACATCAAAAACTCTCATTTTTTCATTCAAATAGCTTCTTAGCAATAGAAGAAAAATTTTGATTTGCTTTGAGATGAAAAACATATTTCTTCTTTTACTAAGCTGCCCTCATCACCTCTTCTTTTCCACCAAAAATCAATTCTCCCTTAACTAACCACGAGGTACCAAAAGCCCATAAAGCAATAGCCTCTAATACCAAAACGGGTTTGTAGGGCCTTATCCCTACTACTAAATCAGGGGCAAATCTGTTCAATGCTTCATTGATCACCAATAAACCAATGCAGACGAATATGATCCAGCCACATATGGTAAATATCTTATTCTTGGATCTCTTGTTCGCACCCCATTCTGATTTGGGTTTATTACTTTTTGTAAATAAATACAAAGAAATAAAACCTAATAT
>JAHDGD010000166.1:4791-8912 GCA_020627825.1 Saprospiraceae bacterium | reverse complement strand
ATTAAATTAAACAAAAACCCTCAAGAACTACATTATATTTTTAATGAATTAAACCAACATACATCTTCCTTTACTTTACAATATAAAGTAGGAGGAAAATTAAATTTTATCCAAAAAATAATTCGAAAAATAAGCTTTAGATTTAGTAAAAGTAGAAAGGAATTCTGGGACCTGATTCGTCACATAAAAACTGAAGTCGAAAATATAAGAGAATGATTACAGATCTCACTTTAAAACTGCTTAAACTCTAAATTTTCGAATAAATTCATCTATAAACAAAAAAGCAACAAGATCATTCACTTATTGCTTCTTTTGAATCCTGAGATTCATTATTAAGAGTATTTATATACCTATTTATTCTCCTGTGTTGCTATACAATAATTCAAATGGATTTTGCCATAAATCAAATGTATGCAAATCGTATAATTCTATTTTATCTATTAATTTTTGGGCGTAAGCCTTATCGGTTGCATAACCACATGCTTTTAATCCTGTTGCCCAGTTGAAATAATCCGTTCTATCGTATTGAAAAAGGACAGAATAATGTGCTGTATACATTAAGAAATTCGAATGATCAACATAACTATCGATAACCGTTTCATAGGCTCTAAAACACGAATCCATTAATTTTCCATTCTTATCTAAGTCGTCATCTTTGTGATAATAGGTTGCACCTTTCCAGTAGGACTTACACTTAATCCCAAAATGATTATTGCTACTTGTTGCCAAGGTACTGTTTCCATTGCTTGATTCCAGTATTCCTTGAGCAAGAATAATCGAAGCTGGAATTCCACTTCTATACATTTCAGCTACTGCAAGGTCTTTGTATTGATCAATGTAATTGATGGTAGCTTCTGATAAATTCGGCTTTGATTTTCTTAAAGGAACAACATTCGTACATACATATCCTATAACAATAGAATACACTACAGTCAACATATACTTCATTTTCAGATTTTTATTCTACCAATTAATATCCAATTACTATGCCAAAACGTATAACGTCCTATTTTTTAACATTTCTCATTTGCGATTTCGAAATCTGTACAGAGGTTTTTATCTTAATGCCTGAAATGAAACGAATTATTAAAAGCATTGATTCTATTACTGCGTTTTTTGGGAAAATAGCAGGCTGGAGCAGTATTTTATTGGTCGTTTTAGTTTGTGTTGATGTCCTACTTCGATACTTCTTTCAGTGGTCAAGGGTATGGATGATGGAGCTAGAGTTGTATTTATTCGCCTTTATCTTTTTGCTAGGCGGAGCTTTTGCGTTCCAAAAAGATCAACACGTTCGTGTCGATGTATTCTATACCAACTTATCCGATAAAAACAAAGCACGTGTCAATCTTATTGGAGGTATTTTGTTTTTATTGCCTTGGTGCATCATAATTATTTACATTAGTCAACGGTATTTTTTAAAGTCTTGGATGATTGGTGAACGTTCCAATCAACCCGGAGGTCTTCCTATGATTTACATCAAAAAAGGCTTGTTAGTCCTTGCTTTTTTCCTACTGGCTCTTCAGGGAATAGGATCTATTTTTAAATCTGTAGAAACACTGAGAAAGTAATGGAAGTATTAGCTATTATTCTTTTTGTTGCTATTTTCATTACGATCTTAAAAGGATATCCTGTATCTTTTACTCTAGGTGGATTATCGATCTTGATGGCGATTGGTTGTTCTATATTCGCTCCTGATTTTGTCGATATGCGCGACATGCGATTGCTATCGAATCGGATTTTTGGGGTGGTGAATAATTATGTTTTAATGGCTGTTCCTTTATTTATTTTCATGGGGATTATGCTAGAGAAATCGGGAATAGCGGAAGCTCTGCTTGATACAATGGCCGTTTTATTTGGCAAAATAAAAGGTGGATTAGCAATTTCGGTGATTGTAGTAGGAGCTTTGCTGGCAGCGTCTACAGGCATTGTGGGTGCAACAGTAGTGACGATGGGATTGATCAGTTTGCCGAGTTTATTGAAACGTGGATATAGTGTATCGTTAGCAACTGGAACGATTGCGGCCAGTGGGACGCTCGGTGTCATCATTCCTCCATCTATTTTATTGGTCTTATTAGCAGATACCATTAACAGTAGCAATCGTGGTGGAAGTCCAGTTGATGTCGGCTTGATGTTCAAGGCTGCTTTATTACCTGGTCTTTTTCTGGTATTGTGTTATATCTTGTACGTATATATTAAGGCTCATATCCATCCCGAAGAAGCTCCGGTGCTTACAGATGAAGAATTAAAAGAATTCAAGGATGAGGATTTCTCCAAAAAAATCGTTCAAGCATTCGTCTTACCCTTGAGCTTGATTGTATTGGTTCTTGGTTCGATTTTCGCCGGCATTGCATCGCCTACGGAAGCTGCAGCTGTCGGTGCTATGGGAGCCATCTTACTGACGGTATTGAAAAAGAAATTGAGTGTTAAGATTTTACATGAAGTAGGTTTACAAACCGTACATCTTACCAGTATGGTATTTTTTATTTTACTAGGAGCTACAACATTTGCTTTCTTGTTCCGTCTTTTGGGAGGTGATGAATTGTTGGTGGATTTTGTACAGAGCGCTAATCTTTCCCCTTATGTGTTTTTATTGATTGTGATGTTGATTCTTTTTGTCGCAGGATTTTTCATCGATTTTATTGAAATCATTTTCATTATAGTGCCTGTTGTCACGCCTTTGTTTAATGCCTTTGGGCTGGATATGTTATGGGTAGGCGTGTTGATTGCATTGAATCTTCAGATTTCCTTTTTAACACCGCCTTTTGGCTTTTCCCTTTTCTATCTAAAAGGTGTAGCACCACCTGAAGTAAAAACCAGCGATATTTACAAAGGAATCGTACCTTTTATCGTCATTCAAGCAGTTGTCATTGGGTTGATCATTATTTTTCCAGGTCTGATTCGAATCCTTTAATTTTGGGCTCGAGCCCAAAAAAATGCGCATGCACTATCTAGACATTAATAAAGCATCATGGAATGAACGAGTGGAGCCACACTTAACATCTGACTTTTACGATGTGGAAGGATTCAAAAAAGGAAAAACGTCCTTGAATCAAATTGAACTTGATTTACTTGGCGATGTACGTGGCAAAAGCATCTTACATCTGCAATGTCATTTCGGACAAGATAGTATGAGTCTTTCGCGCATGGGTGCACAGGTTGTTGGTGTCGATTTTTCAGATAAAGCGATACGTGCTGCTAAACAAATACGAGATGAACTGGGTCTTGATACAGAATTTGTGTTGAATGATGTATTAAGTCTAGATGCATCCAAACTAGACGGGTTATTCGATATCGTTTTTACGAGTTATGGAACCATTGGTTGGTTACCTGACATCCAAAAATGGGCGGAAGTCGTTGCTCGATTTATGAAACCAGGAGGGCAATTTATAATCGCTGAATTTCATCCTGTCGTATGGATGTTTGATGATGACATACAATACGTGCGGTATAGTTATTTTAATAAGGAAGAAATTGAAGAGATTGAAGAAGGAAGCTATACGGATCAAAGTGAACATCTGAGGACCAAGTTTATTACCTGGAATCATGGATTATCCGAAGTATTCAATGCATTAAAGGCCAAAGGATTGCACATTTCTGATTTTAATGAATTCGATTATTCACCGTACAAGTGCTTCAAAGAAATGGTAGAAACGAGTCCAGGAAAATATATGTTGAAAGGGAACGAAAACAAGTTTCCTATGGTTTATAGCATGAAATGGCATAAGCTTTAAGCTATTAAAATCAACTAAACAGCACATTTAAAAGACATTAAACATTAAAAATATTTTTAATATATTTTTGTTTATCTCGTTCTTTTGAATATCTTTACGAGCTTTCCATTTCATCCCACAAAAATTTCAAAGGAAAGCGGTATATATATTTATAAACAAACCGATAGTTATGTCAACTAATCCTATTGCAATTTACGAACAAACTCGATTCGTTAGTCACTTATTTTCATTAACTGGACCGAGAGAAAATTTACCTCAATTATTATCCAATTTACTTGAACAAGACGAGCTTGAGATTCGGCAAAAACTCGAAGGACAAGTAGCTTTTACAGAAGCTGAAATTGCCTTGATCACGGATAATTTCAAAAATGCCATTCTAGTACAGAAAAC
>JAHDGD010000166.1:0-4691 GCA_020627825.1 Saprospiraceae bacterium | reverse complement strand
CTATATCTTGCTATCTTTTAACCACCCAAATGCAGTCCGCATTTTGTGGTAAATATCTGTGTTCTGATAGAATCCCAGAAAAAGATCACTTTGTGGTCCTGCTGAAAATACTGGGACAAGATCTCCTGTGTGATAATCCGATGTAAATTTCATGTCGAGATTATTCATTGTTGATCCTTTATTAATGGCTAAACCTCCAGTTTCATGATCTGCTGTTACGATTACCAATGTTTCAGGATGTTGTTTCGTGTATTCTAAAACGATATCTATTACTTTATCGAAATCAATCATTTCGCTTACGATGTAGTTGCCTTTATTTGCATGCCCACCCCAGTCGATTTGAGCACCTTCTATCATTAAAAAATATCCTTGATCCTCCGTACAATGATGCTCCATAAATTCAAGTGCTTTTTTAGCGGCTACTGGTAAATAGGTTCTACCTTGTTCCACACTTAGCGGATCAGCATCTGCTGTTAAATAACCAATTTTTTTATGTGCTTTTACATCAATATCTGTCAACTCTTCATCGAAATAATTGCTCATATAGTAGCCTTTGGCTTTCAGCTTTTCTGTTATATTTTTTTCATCGGTTCTTCTAGCAAAAAATTTATTCCCTCCTCCTATAAACAAATCAATATCCGTCTTTAAAAAATCAAGCGCAATTTCTTCATAATTTCTGCGGCTTTCATTATGCGCAATAAAAGAAGCTGGTGTTGCATGTACAATTGTTGAACTTGTCACCATTCCTGTAAGATATCCTCTATCCTCAGCTTCTTCTAGTATCGTATATCTTCCTAGCGTGTCTGGTCCTACACCTATCGCACCATTGTACGTTTTTATCCCACATGAAAAAGCTGTTGCTCCTGCTGCTGAGTCAGTAATCAAGTCATTGTATGCATAATTTTTATGTAGTCCAATATTCTTAAACTGTTCTAGTGCTAACTTATTCCCATTTGAATATAATCCGGCAGTAATCTGCGATAGCCCCATTCCATCTCCCACAAGCAAAATTACATTTTGGGCGAAAGCCCCTTCAACCGGCTCCGGTAATATTGTACTCATATTACTTGGTTCGTAGCCTACAAATTTTGTTTGACCACATGAAACAAGAAGTATAAAGAAAAAGGAAAGAAATGTAATGTGTCGAATCATACAAGCTTTTTTGCAAATATACAGAATAGATGTTTCGCGAATGTTAATAACTTAAGTTCAGGATTAATTGGTACAATATATTGATTCAATCTCATCCCTTCTTTCTCTAATCTTTGAGAAGGAGCAAAGCATATAAAACTTGAGAAACGTTGATACAATATTATACTTCAGTATGTGTAACCTTCGTACTTTTTACCATTGCCGTAAAAAGTACCAAAAAGGTCTAGCCCTGCATAAAACTCGCCTGAGATATTGCCGCAACTAGGTGTTTTCGGCAGTCTAATCTTTTGTTTTCCATTCTCTCGAAATTTGCTCTACATCTGCCCGCAATAACCACAAATTTCGGTCATTTTACTGCTCGAACAGTTATTTCGGGCGGATTTTTGTAATGAGAATAAACCCTTAATAGCTAAGCCTATTCTTCTATTTAATAACTTGAACTAAGATGAATAACCATTAAATACAGATATACCGCTTTCCTGCAATGCTTTTGATCAATCCTTTTAATTCGAGTTGTAATAAATCAGCGGCTAATTTGGATGTAGGACGATTTGTTGCTTTTGATATTTCATCAATATGACACGTTCCTTGCTGACGAATACAGTGAATAATATTGGATTGATTTTCATTGAGTTCCGGAAAGAGCTTACCTTGTGTTACGGATGTTGGCTTCCCCCAACGCATGATGTATTCTAAGTCTTTATATTCTTCATACATATGGGCTCTGTGAGACTTTATTAATAAGTTACACCCCTGCGCATATTCATCGGATGGGCGACCTGGTACAGCGAAAACATCTTTACCATATTCATTAGCAAAGTTTGCTGTAATAAGTGAGCCTCCTTTTTTAGCCGATTCTACCACGATCAATGCATCACACATGGCAGCCACGATTCTATTTCGCATGGGAAATAATTCGCGAATCATTTCTGTCCCTGAAGGAAACTCTGTCAAAATCCCTCCATTATCTAACATTTTCTTTGCCGTAGATTCATGGTCGGAAGGATATATAATGTCTTGTCCATGCGCAACGACTCCTATCGTAGGCAATCCATATCGCAAGGCCATTTTGTGTGCCGCTATATCGATTCCATATGCTAACCCACTTACTATCAAACATTGATGATCGACTAGAGATTCAGCAATTTTCTGACACTGTATTTTTCCATTTTCAGTCGCATTTCTTGTTCCCACAATGGATACAATCTTGTGTGCATTCAAATCTGTCTTTCCTCTAAAAAACAGCAACCTGGGCGTTTGATCATAGTATAACAGTCTTTTAGGAAATTCTTTATCCGTATAAAACAGAATTTCGATGTTATGTTTTTCACAATAATTGTATTCTACTTCAGCTTGTTTCATGGAGCTTTTATCCAAAATGGCTTGAATAGCTTTTTTATTCGAAACATATTCGGCAAGCTCTTCTGCAGTACGTTTAAAAACAGCAGAAGCAGTTCCATACGCATCCACTAATGCCTGGATTCTTGATGGGCCTAGCCCTTTTATGAAATGTAAGGCTAGTTGGTGTGTTTTTTCGTTTTTCATTATTTATTTCGATATGCTGGATCAAGTTCTATGGCTTTATTTAGGAATGCTTGTGATTGATTGGTATTTCCTGCCATTCCATATACCTTAGAAATTGCCCAATTTATTTTAGCATTATTCGGTTCTGTTTGTAAGCCATAGTTGAGAAATTTCAATCCCCAGTCATAATTTTGATGCTCTATAGCCAAGACATTATATCCTATGTTGTAATAAAATTGCATCATGCGATCATCATCTCTACCATCGAGATAATCCATATACTGATGAATAAAGCTTAAATCAGGATTATATGGAATGATTTCGGTAAATACCCCTAATAATTTATCGAGATCTCGATCCATTTTGTAATATTCTGCAGCAATCCCTGCTTTCATAATATTGGCATTTTTGTATGCTGGCATCAATGAACTTGCTTTCAATGCATAGATCTGAGCTTCGTCTAAAATGGTCTTTTTCTCCTGTCGATCAGAAATCGTATTGGCTTTTTCAAAAAGAGCTGTAGCCATAAAAGAATTCGCGCGTGCACTATTAGTTGATACCTTTACCGCTGCGGCATTCAGTGTTAATGGACTTTCCCATACTTGCGCCCTATTAAATGTTATTCCAAAATATATAAGGGAAATAACCGCTACACTTGCGGGTAAAATGATTTTAGGAAGTTTGAATTTTTGAAGAATTTGGGTTAAACCCAAAACAAGTGCTATGCTTGTGGTAATCGTGGGAACGAATAAAAAACGCTCGTTCATGGTTGTACCTACATTGATTAGAATATTGGAATAGATACTGAGTGAAGCAATGTAAAAGAAAATGATGTATGCCCAAATGTTTTTGGACCTGAACTTTACTATTGCGAAAACAGCTAAACCAATGTGCAATACAACACTTAATAAAACAAAGATATTGGTCCACCCTACTCTAGGAATTTGGAAAGGATAATAATCATGCGTTAACGGATAAGGCACAAAACTTAAGCCAATATATTTTAGTAAGACATAAAATACTGTTGCAAATCGTTCCATCATGGTCATGCCAAGAAATGGATTGTTCATAATGTCTTTCACTTCTATATCCGCAAGTAAATACCCTATTGCATCGTATCGTAAAAAAAGATAGGCGATAAAAGACAGCAACATAATTCCCATTATGGTCCCTACCTTTTTTAATTCTACTGTTCTAAAAAAGAATAATGTTGCTGGTATAATCGCTAGGAAAGTAATGGTATTTTCTTTGGACAACAACCCAAGAAAAAAGCACACAAAAAGACCGATATATTTTAAGATCCCATATTTTTTGCCATCAACTAAAGATATACTGAGTAAAAGACACAACAAAGAGAAAAGAAGTGACATGATTTCATCTCGCCCTTTAATATTCGCTACTGCTTCGGAATGTACTGGATGTAAAATCCATATCAGACCTGCAAGAAATGGGATAGAGAGCCATAGTTTTTTATCTGATTGTATAATCTTTCCGAAAAAAATAAAAACAAGAAACCCGCACAACCCATACAGTAAGATGTTAAACAAGTGATTCATTTTGGGGTTTAACCCCCCAAATAATTCGTATTCTACAGCAAAAGTAACAAGAGATAACGGTCGATATCGAGCACCTGGTATAAGGTCTTTTTGTTCCCCAAAATATCCTACCATTGATTCCGTATGAAGCAACTGAGGAATACCTGACACTCCTTTCTTTACAAAGTTGTTTTCGCTAACAACAATTTGATCATCCAACACAAACTCATACGGTAAGGTCTGAATATATTGTGCACAAGCTAAAACAATAGCAACAATTGCAGAAATCAGTATATATTTTCCATCCAGCTTAAATTCTCTAGCCACTGCCACTGGTTTTGTGACTTTTTTTACTGGTGTTGACTTGTCTTTCTTTTTGGATTTCTTTTTTGTCATGATATCAGATCGAAACCACGAAGATAAGGTTTATCGAAAAAATGTATTTATAAAGTCATTCATGTTTTTAACCGTGTAATACTC
>JAHDGD010000165.1:5554-8914 GCA_020627825.1 Saprospiraceae bacterium | reverse complement strand
ATCTATTTATAATTTGAATTTATTGTCGACATTCTAAAATTTAAATGGTATAATACGTTATTTTCGTTTTTACAAATTCCTTAATTGACGATAAATACTCAAAAAAAGATAAATTTCCAGAATGGACAGGACATAGTGTTATTTATGGTGTTGTGATGGATGCTTCTACAGGTAAAATATTGCAGTAGCTGAAGTTCGAGACAATCAAAAAAAGATGTATTCAAATGATGTTTCAAAATTTACTTTTGTCAATACAAAGTATATTCAACAAGATGCAACAAAATTGATCGTGAACTCAAACGAAAAATCAAAAAGCTGAAATTATTTGAAGAATAAAAAATGGATGCACGCCTTATTCGATTTTTTATTTCACCACCATCTTCGCTACATATTGTTCTCCTCCACTAAAGATACGAACACTATATATTCCTGATGCAGCATCAAGTTGTATTGAACGTTGACTGCTTCCTTCAAGTTCTTGTTTCAAGATGAGCTGACCAAAGACATCATAAATCGTAACTTCCACCACTTCTGAAAAGGAAGATAAATCAACAGTAAATTGACCTTGATTTGGGTTCGGATAGATAGAAAGTGGTTTCGAAATTCCCCATTCTTTAGTAGCAACAGGAAATCCTTTAAATTTAACTACAACCGGTCTATGGTCAGTAATTCTACTATCATAAAATGGAAATCCACCCATATTATCATCAATTCTTAAGGTCTGAACGTCAGACCCTTCTATTGCAAATTCATCAAATAATTCATTCGTAATCAATATATGATCAAGATGAGATGGCCAATTGGGAAATGACCAAAAAGCCGAAGTGCCCTTTGCTATATCTTCATCAACAAACTTGTAGTTTTCTGCATCTTCCAAAAACATTTCAAAAACATTATCATCTGGAAAATCTGCAATATCATCATTTAAATCCCCCAACATAATTACTTGATCATCATCAAAATTTTCATCAATGTATTCTTTGATCAATCGATTCGATTCATAGCGAATTCCCTCTTCATCATCGAAATCCCCTTCTTCCAGATTACCATCTCCACAACATTTATAATGGTTATTGATAATTATAAAATCTTTTTCACCAAATGTACACTCCATTACAACTGGAGAGCGCAATAAAATATCCCAATATTGTGAACTGTTATAGATCTTATACACTGCATTTACTTGAACAGTATTCTTGTTGTACACATAGACTAATCCATTAAAAAATCCGGGGACAATCTTCATCTCATACGCTGGTAATTGATCCACTAAAAAACGAAGAGATGTGGTGTCATCAATTTCCTGTAAGCCTATGATATCGATTTCTAATGCATTTATGATGGTTTGAACAGAATCTACCGTGATGGAACCTTCCTTTGGAAAATTTTCAAGATTCCAAGTCATGACTTCGAATGCATCATCCTCTCCATAACTTAGATCACTTAGATTTTGTCCATACACCACAACACTCCACACCAATCCTAGAAACAAAATACAGTAATTCTTCATCATCATTTTCAAGTAAATCTTTTATACCACAAAGTTAAACAAATCCTTATCGGAAACCTGTATTGAATATAACATTACACCGTCACATTCGTTCATTCCATTGCATTCTGTAAAGATGTTTTTCCACCAACAATTGGTAAACTCAACACCGTTTTTTCAAGATCAATTGTTAACTCTGTTCCTGGATGAGGCCATAAGGTATACTCTCGATCACTTGAAAAAATCATAAGTCCTATTTGTTGACCTGCAGGGATAATCTGATCATCAGGCATTAGTTTAAATGTAATCTCATAATATGTTCCTGGTTCCAATGGTTCACTTTCTATCAGTGAAGCATGATTCTGTGGATCTGCCCATCCTCTAGTAATGATATTATCCGTTATTTTTACTTTCCTACCTTCAGTCCAAGGAAGAGAAACTAGCCATACGGAAAGATTGGCTGAAGGTTTATTACAAGCTAATCGAATCGTAACTTCAGGTTCACCCGAAATATGAAGATCTTCCTTTAAGGTAGGTGTTACGTACAGTAACCGATGATTCGTGTACTCTGCTTGTGCCAAAGCTCCACCACTAAAGGAATAATTATCCACTATTGTTTCCTTTTCTTTTTTTGGGCTCGAGCCCAAAATTAATTCGCCATATCCTGGTGCTCCTCCCATTAAATTCAAAGATACGAGCTCTGCTTCTGGATGAGGATAATTTGCATATGCTGTAGGATCTGAGGCTTTATCCTGTTCCCTTACAATCCATGACTTGGGATCATTTTCCACATCATTCTCTACACCAAAAAGATATCTTGTAAACCAACGATTCATCAAGCGCATAGGTGGAGGCCCACCATGACCATTCTGATGATAATAAATTTGACATGGGATGCCCATTTCTTCAGCTTTCTTATAAATTCGATAACTATGCTCAGGCATAACATTCCAGTCATTAAATCCATGCGACATAAGCAACGCCGCCTTCATCGGCTCCATGTCATTTAGATAATCTCTACTCGCCCAAAAATCATTATAGTCTCCTGTCTCTCTGTCCATCCCTTCAGCCATTTCTGTATCTCGTATCGTTTTATTATTGTAGGGTCTTTTCGATTCATCGCCACTATGCACAAAATCATACAATACATCAATATCTTCTCCTAGATATCCACCTGGTGAGCGTACCAATCCATTGGAACGATAATAATGATAATAAGATGTATTTGGAGCAATAGGGATGATAGCTTCCAGTCCATCCACTCCAGTTGTGGCAGCTGCTAGAGGGATCGTGCCATTATAAGATGTACCTGTCATGCCTACTTTTCCTGTTGACCAATACGCCTCTACTTTTTCTTGAGAATCAAGCTCTTTATATCCATCCCTTCGCCCACAAAGCCATTCGATTACAGCTTTTGGAGCAAGTGATTCGTTATCACCACCTATTGTCGGAGCTCCTTGAGATAATCCAGTTCCTGGAGACGAAGAATGAACTACAATATAGCCTCTAGGAACCCACTTCGAGATATGAGAATTCGAAATAATAGGCCGTTCTCCTCTTCTTACAACTTCTGGATGAACCCTTTCTTTAGCTGTTTCACCAAGTTCGACTTTTACGTCCCAAAACAATCCTTCTTCATCTGCAGCTACTCCTGCAAAATATGGACTTGAAACATAAATAACAGGTAATTTAAGTCCGTCTTCAGTTTGTGCTGGTCGCGTTACAGAAACGTGCATGCGATCCATTTTTCCATCACCATCTGTATCAAAATCGGTTTCTACAAACAAATCATGCCGAATCCATTGACTTATATCTTGAAAAGCAGGTACAACCTGTGCTTCACCATCCTTGATTATGGGAGCTATAGCTTC
>JAHDGD010000165.1:0-5454 GCA_020627825.1 Saprospiraceae bacterium | reverse complement strand
AACGACTTTTGGGCTTTAAGCCCAAAATATATACACAACGAAACTTTATTTGTCTTCCAAAAGTTAAGCTATAAAAGAGATTCATGAGCGATTATAAAGAGTTAAGAAAACGATACACTAAAAATCAACTTCTGGAAAGTGATGCACTTGAAAACCCTATTGAAATGTTTCAGAGGTGGATGGTCGATGCAATCAACGATAACAATCTTGAACCCAATGCAATGTTATTAACCACTGTTGATGCAGATCATAGACCCCACGCTAGAACTGTACTTTTAAAAGAAGTAGTCGACGATCAATTTATTTTTTATACAAATTATACGTCAAATAAAGGAAAACAAATCGCCCAAAACCCCAATGTTACACTTGTCTTTATGTGGTTGCAATCTCAACGACAAATTATTATTAATGGTGTCGCCGCTAAAATAAGTGCAGAACGATCAACAGCTTACTTCCAATCTAGACCTAGAGGAAGTCAAATAGGAGCATGGACTTCTCCTCAATCTTCTATCATAAAAGATCGGACGGAACTTACAGCAAGAAAAGAGGAAATTATACAATCCAACAAACATAAAGAAAAACTTGACCGACCTGATTTTTGGGGAGGATACGGTGTTGTTCCTTCTTCTATTGAATTTTGGCAAGGTCGTGATGATCGTTTACATGATCGTTTAAGATATAGAAAGAATGAAGATCTTGCGACCTGGGAAATTATTCGTCTTGCACCTTAAGACAACTGATAATTTCTCGCATAACGATTTGTCTCTGTAACACCACTTGAACATAAGGTGACCAGAGAATTTCGTGCGGCAACTGGTGAATTAAGACGATGCAAACGAATATCTACATAAGTTTGAAAATCAATCTTTTCCCTCCTGCTTAATTGTTCTTCAATATTCCAAGAAGATATAACGTCCTCCCATCCATTCACCATATTTCCTGCAAAAACTTTGGATTTGGACCCACTGCCATAAGCAAAAAATAAAACAGAATCTCTATTTTCCTTGTGCTTC
This sequence comes from Saprospiraceae bacterium, assembly GCA_020627825.1. Classification (GTDB taxonomy): domain Bacteria; phylum Bacteroidota; class Bacteroidia; order Chitinophagales; family Saprospiraceae; genus JAHDFB01. The sequence continues at coordinate 4,441 of JAHDGD010000165.1, read as the reverse complement.
CATGCATAATATAAGTCACTAATTAAAGCTAGAAAAATAGACGCGGTATATACATTTCCCGTCACACTGCTCAATCGCTCACTCTTTTCTATTTTTGCTTGAACCATGGAACTATAGCGATCCGATTTTACGATAGACTTTTTCCAAGCTCTCTTCGCTTGTTTAAATTCATCACTTGACATCTCTTCCTTGTTGGGTTGAGGCACTGGAAGCGTATTATAAAAACCTTCGAGCTGGCCTTTGGACGCTAAGTCCGCAAGAAATAATTGATCAATAATTCTCCTCCCGTGAAATGCATATGGTAAATGAAAAATGAATGCATCGTATTGGTCTAGATTATTTTCAGACCCTGATTTTTCCACATAATTTGTATAGGCTTCTTTTATTCTACATTGATACGTATAATTTGACAATGGTCCATCAAATACCGGAGTTTCTTTGTGCAAAACAATCAACTCATCGTAATCTTTTGTACCATTTTTTGCTTTAAAGTCTTGACTCGCATGCAAACGTAATGGCTTGAAAAAATCATGAACGCATGCAGCAGCTACACCAACTTTTGGTTCAATTTTCATCAACTTTGGATCAACAGAAAGCAATACTGCTGCAGCACCAGCACCTTGTGTATATTCTCCCGAACTAGCCAGATCGTAATTTGCAATATCTGCGGCAATCACAATAGCCTTTTTAGTAGGCTCAGTCAATAAATAAGATAATGAATTATGCATTGCATCTATAGCGCCAATGCAAGCAAACGTCATATCAACTACATCAACATTGCGTAAAGCATCACTTTCCTTTCCTTGCTTTATGAAGTATTGTGTGAGTATACCTAGTAAATAACTCGCAATGGGCTTTGACCCATCAATACTACTTTCTGTCCCTACGTATATGCGACCAATATCACTTGGTTGTAAGTCATTACTTTTGACAACATCAAGCATCGCCTTTGCCGCTAAGGTTACTACATCTTCATCAACGTCACAGACTGACATTTCAAGTAGACCAAGACCTTTTGTTAACTTAGCTGGCTCTATTTCTCTAGCATTTGCTAGATCGGCTAATTCCATATAAAGGGATGGGAATGCGAATCGAAGATCGTCGATACCTACTGTAAAAGACATAGTTAGTTATTTTGTGATTTGTAATGTTATTTTGACAAATATAACTTGAAAAGCGTCTTTTCAGTTTAGATTTTAAAGAAATTATTCTTCTTCTTGCTTATTTTTAGGCATGCCTATGCTATCAAAAAGAGCATCTACACGATACATTTCATCTACGGTATCATCAATATAAAAAGCGATCCTAGGAATTCTACGAACATGTTTTTTGATCCGTTGAGCAAGTGATTGTCGAAGTTGTACCAAGTGTTCATCAAGCATCAACATTACTTCCTGTTTGTTTTCTGTGTTGTATACACTTAAATAAATTTTAGCTAAGCCAAGATCACTCGACATTTTTACATTCGTAACCGTAACAAGAGCACGTCCATATATATAGGAACCTTCTTGCAGTAAAACACTTCCGAAATGACGACGCACCATTTCTCCCACTTGTCTTTGTCTTTTTGATTCTTTCATAAGGCACAAATTTACATTATATACTTTCAATTGATTTACTTTTGTAAAAAATTGTAGGTGAAGCTAATCAGTAAAAAGTTGAATACGCCACTTGCTTATTTAAAAGGGGTCGGGGCCCAAAAGGCTGACATGCTGCAAAAAGAGCTTGGCGTCAGTACTTTTGGCCAATACCTTCTGCAATTTCCTTTCCGCTATGAAGATCGAAGTACACAATATGCTATAAAAGATGCACAATCCGAAAAAGTATCCATCCGATTAAAAGGAGTCATCATTTCCAAAGAAATTATCAAAGGTCAACGAAATAGAAGAATGGTGTGCATCATGAAAGATCCGAGTGGCTTCGTAGAATTGATATGGTTCAAAGGAATTGCCATAATGGATCGCATTATTCAAGTTAATACAGCATATTACGCCTATGGAAAAGTAAAAAACTTTAAAGGGAAAAAATCAATCGTTCATCCAGAACTTGAGAGTGTAGCTGAAGCTAAAAGTAAATTGCAATCTGATTTCGCTCCCGTTTACCCATCAACTGAGAAGTTAACCAATAGAGGATTGGATAATCGAGTAAGACGAAACATTGCTTCTATGATTCTTGGTGAACTTCATCCCAATGACATCCCTGAGGTATTGCCTTCTTACTTGATAAAAAAATACAAACTTATTTCTCGATTCCAAGCTATTAAATGCATGCATCTTCCGAACAACGAACAAGAAATGCAAGCTGCTGGCCGTCGAATAAAATTTGAAGAACTCTTCTTTTTCCAGTTACAAGCCATGTTGAATAAAGTAGAAAGACAAGTTAAATTCAAAGGCTTTGTTTTTGAAAAAGTTGGAGAACATTTTAATCAATTTTTTAAACATCATCTTCCGTTTGAATTGACCAATGCACAAAAAAGAGTTATCAAAGAAATACGCGCTGATCTAGGGAAAGGAAATCAAATGAACCGTCTTTTACAAGGAGATGTAGGAAGTGGAAAAACAATAGTGTCCTTGCTAGCTTGTCTACTAGCAATAGATAATGGATTTCAATCGTGCATCATGGCACCTACTGAGATTCTAGCTCAGCAACATTATGCGTCCATTGGTGAGTCACTGAAGGAAATGGATTTGAAAGTCGCATTTCTATCGGGATCTGTGAAAGGCAAAAAAAGAGCTACAATTCTAGAAGAGCTAGCAAATGGAGAGATTGACATTTTAATAGGTACACACGCCTTGATTGAAGACCCCGTGCAATTTAAAAACTTGGGATTAGCAATTACAGACGAACAACATCGATTTGGCGTCAAACAAAGATCAAAACTCTGGCGAAAATCCAAGGTTCATCCTCCACATATATTGGTTATGACTGCAACACCAATCCCTCGTACTCTTGCTATGACCGTATATGGAGATCTTGATGTTAGTGTGATAGATGAATTGCCTCCTGGTCGAAAGGCTGTACAAACTGTTCATAAAACCGAAGCCAAACGGACCGAAATTTTAAGGTTTATGAAAGCTGAAATCGATAAAGGACGACAAATTTATGTTGTGTATCCTTTGATTGATGAATCTGAAACTCTTGATTTACAGGATTTAAACAATGGCTATGAACGAATTCTTGATTATTTCCCTCGACCACATTACCAAATAAGTATGGTGCACGGTAGGATGAAACCAGCTGATAAAGATTGGGAAATGCAACGGTTTGTCAAGGGAGAAACTAATATCATGGTCGCAACGACCGTCATAGAAGTGGGCGTTAATGTGCCCAATGCATCGGTCATGATCATAGAAAATTCCGAGCGCTTTGGTTTGTCTCAATTACATCAATTGAGAGGACGTGTAGGACGAGGAGCAGAACAATCATACTGTATTCTAGCAACAGGTTACAAACTCTCGAAAGAAGCAAAAGAACGAATTGCCACTATGGTTCGTACCACAGATGGTTTCGAAATTGCCGAAGCAGACATGCGATTAAGAGGACCAGGTAATATTGACGGTACACAACAAAGCGGAGTTCTTGATCTTGCACTTGTTAACCTTACAAAAGATCAAGCTATACTAAATGTTGCACGTCAAGAAGCTCAACATATCATTGAACTTGACCCTAGTTTGACTACAGAAAAAAATGCTACCCTTAAAGAGTATATCTTAAGACTTGGTCCCCGATTTAAAAGTTGGGGAAAAATCAGTTAACCTTTTTTATTTCTTTGTCCAGGAGAAGAAAGAATAGGAAGTAATTCAGCAAAGTAAGGGTAATCAAGCTTCAATTCTTCGAAAAATTGAGCAGATTCAAGTGATCCTTCGTCATAATGTTTTAAGATAAACACATGCATCTTATACATTCGCTCCATATATTTGGAATCATGTATAAAAGATTTATACAACCAGCTATCGGTTTGTTTTGCCTTGAATAGCACATCAGCTGGATCTGCATTCGTCACTTCCACTATGTTATTGACATAATCGTCAATAGACATATTCATGGAATTCTTGATTTCTGCTAATTTTATAAAAGGATTGGTTTCTTGTTCTTCGCAAATGGGATTAAGCGAATTGGTTGATGAAGGGGCATTGCTGAGTAGCATCAAGCTACATAGGAATAGTAATGATTTCATAATAATAGGTCAGTAAAGTAAAGTAAACAAATCTCGTGCCAAAACTAGGTTCAGGTTTTGTTGACACACGAAATCGTTATACACTGCAAAACTTCATTTTAAACACAGACGTTCAAAAAGAAAGATTTTTAACACTTCATAGAATGTTAATATTTAACAGGTATTACAAAACAAAATTCAACCTTTCTCCAAGATTGGAGACCTAGAAATGAGAAATGCCGAAATAGGATGGGATAAGATTAAAACATTTAGAATTACTCAGTT
>JAHDGD010000164.1 GCA_020627825.1 Saprospiraceae bacterium | reverse complement strand
AGTACAGGTTATTCGATAACATTCTGATATAAAATTATACGAAATATAAAGAGACCTATTACGTAATATGTAGTAGGTCTTTTTTTTTAGAGGGGTCAAGCCCCAAAAAATAATGGTTGTCTTTCATCTACTAACATTGACCACTTATACTATTTGCACTCCAAAATGCAAATAGTATTACATGCGAACACTTTTTTAAAAAGCTTCTCACGCTATGGCAAGTTCATGCTATTGATATAAAAGTCGTAAACAGGATGTAAAACCATTTAACTTATAAAATAAATGGTATTACATTCTCTTTAATAGAACATATTTATAAAAATGGGTTTACATTTAAGAAATTAATATTCGATATGAAATCGCTTCATTTTTTCATCCTTTTTCTCTTTTACTGCTTGAATATTCATGCACAGTTGAATACCCAACTTATTGGTCATGTTGATTTTGTAGCAGAAAAAGATAGAGGAAATGATATATGGGGGTATGTTTCGCAAGAAGGAGATGAATACGCTATTGTAGGTACGGAAGAAGGTACGTTAATCTATAGTCTAGAAGACCCTTCAAATCCAATTGAACGATCGTTTATTGAAGGTAATAAATCCGTGTGGAGAGACATAAAACAGTGGGGAAATTATGTTTATGTGACTGCTGATGCTGGAAATAATGGACTTTTGATTATAGATATGACGAACGCTCCGGAATCAATTGATCATGTATATCGATTTCCTACAATAATAGAAAATGACACGGTCGTACTTGACAATTGTCATAATATACACATCGATGAAAAAGGCTTTATTTATTTAGCTGGATGTGGTTCTAGAGGAAGTGATATTTTTGATGCTAATGCAAATCCTTGGAATCCGCCATATGTAGGATCAGTTAACATCGATTATCATCATGATAATTATGTGCATAATGATATCTTATATGCAAGCCAAATATTTCAAGGAGAACTTGAATTATACGATGTATCCGATAAATCAAATCCTGTTTCGTTAGGTTCCAAAGTTACATCTGGAAATTTCACCCATAACGCATGGGCTGATCCTAGCAACTCATATGTTTTTACAACGGACGAAATTGCGAACGGTCGACTTGATGCATATGATATCAGTGATCCTGGAAATATTGAACGGCTTGATGTATTTCAACCTGCTGGAACACAGAATTTAAATGTTATCCCTCATAATACGCATTATTTTAATGGCTTTCTAGTTACATCTTGGTATACGGAAGGGGTTGTTGTGATTGATGCAAGTGAACCTGATCACCTCGTCCAAGTTGCTCAGTATGACACCTATGAAGGACCATCAGGAGGAAGCGCAGGATGCTGGGGTGTTACACCATTTTTACCATCTGGTCTAGTCCTTGCTAATGACCGTAATTCAGGTCTTTACATATTGGATATAGACTACAAAAGAGCAGCAAGAATACGTGGAATCGTAAGAGATACTTTTTCTGAAAAAGCTATATCAAATGCTGAAATCAGTATACGAGAAGGAGATTTAAATGAAATCAAAAAAACAAATCCGCTCGGGTCTTTTAAAATAGGTCAAGCCACAGCTGGTCGTTATTTTTTGGACATAAAACATCCATTGTATAAAGACAAATCCATAGAACTTGATTTGGTGAATGGAGAATCTATTGATCTTGAGATTAGGATGACACCTAGAGACAAAGTAACCCAAGAATTTAAAATCGTTGATGAAGTGACAGGATTTCCATTGATTGAAGCACCTATTCAGATTTTCAACAAAGGCAATAGTGTTGACTTAGTAACGGATTCTAAAGGCATAGCAAGTAGTGACATCATAACTGGCATATACACTATTTATGCTGGGAAATGGGGATACCAAACAAAGGAACTTTCTGATTTTAATATTTCAAATGAAAACTATACAACTATCGAATTATCGAAAGGATATTCGGATGCTTTTGCGCTTGATTTAGGGTGGACATCTACTTATGAATCTGAGAATCCTGAATATTCCGGACAATGGGTTCGAGAAACTCCTGTAGGATCTTTTTCGTCACTTCTCTTCAATCCTGATCAAGATGTAGAAGGCGATATAGGTGAAAAAGCATATTTGACTGGAAATTCTGTATGGACAGAACACACTGTGAGAAACGGAATTTCTACTTTAACTTCACCAGAAATAGTTCTAGATCAATACATCAATCCTCATGTCGAATTATCTTTTTGGATCTCAGCATTGCTACCAGAAGAAGATAGCGATATCATTGAACTCATTTTTCTACAAAATGGTCAAGAACAAATCGTTCACATAGAATCCACCATGGAAAATACTGAAGAGTGGTTGGCTCCGCTCTCTATTTCTGTAGAAGAATATATTGATAAAAACGCCCCTTTTAACATCATTATCCGTGTCCAAAATGATGAACAACCCAATGTCATTAAAGCGGGAGTAGATCAATTTAAAATCACTTTTGATGGACTTCTGATAGAGAACAAAGAAGAAGGTACTCTCCATCTTTACCCGAATCCTGCTTTCAATGAACTTTTCATTGTGCACGATACTAAAAATATAGAAGCTATTACAATTTTCGATTATACTGGAAGATCCGTTTATGATCATTCTTTGGATAGTCCATTTAGATCTGTAATCCCATTGAGTCAATTTATCAGCGGAACATACGTTGCGAGAATTACCTTAAGCTCAGGAGAAACAATATTTGAAAAATTTAATGTCATCCATTAAGTTATTTTGGGCTCGAGCCCAAAATAAAATGAAGTTTCAATCTATCTTTGTTGCTTAACTTCATCACTTTTCATTTAATTCTACTTTATGTATCCTTATTTTCGAGCTGTTAAATGGGCAATTCAAGCAAGACGAAAACCAATAATTACAGAGCCCGACACTGTTTCTAAGGTCCAATGCAGAGTGTGGTTTAGCGATATTGACTTTTATCCAGAGCTCAATAATGGGCGGCATTTAACACTTATGGATTTGGGGAGATATTGTCATGGAATACAAATGGGACTTTTTAAATTGCTTCGAGAAAACAATTGGGGCTTAATGGTTGCTGGAAATTTCACACGTTATCGAAGAAGATTGACATTTCTCCAAAAATTCACATTGGAGACAGAAATTATCGGCTACGATGAACGATGGTTTTATTTTTATCAGAAAACCGTACGTAATAATCAGATTCATTCAAGTGCCTTGATCCGAACAGCTTTGACAAGTAAAGAAGGGTTGGTTCCTTGCAAACCCGTGGTTCAACAACTAGGATTCACGTACGCTCCTCATGTTCCAGAATGGGTTAATGATTGGATAGAATTACACAAAGTAAGCCCACAGATATAGTTTCTAATTGTGAACATATACGGAAAAAATGTATGAATCTCTTGACAAAACACCTTGATGTTTTGTATATTCGTCATGTAAAGTAGAGTTTCGACAGTGAAAGTATTGTCGTTATTTATCCTCAATGAGCCAATTGCCCTCTTCATACAGTCATTATTTCGATGGAGGGCGTTGGTTTTTTTCTTATTCTTCTTTTTTTCCTGCACTGTTTCGCCTCTTTTCAATGGTTTACTATTTCGTATTACATAAATTATTAATTTGTTATTAATAGATTGACAATCAAATAGATGGATTAAAAAAATAGTCACACACAATTAACACAAAAGCTTTTTAATTTAAGATGATTACCCTTATTTTTAAGCTTAGTTAAACAAACCTTTAATTATTATGAACAAACAATTACTTAGCCTATTTTTTATGTTGTTAGCAGTAGGATTAACTGCACAAACGGCATTTATTTCTGAAATTCATTACGATGATGTTTCAACAGACAATGATGAAGCTGTTGAAGTGTATTTACCAGATCCCCAACCTACAGATTTAACAACTTACTCTATTGTTTTGTATAATGGAAGTAATGGGGCCGTTTATAACACCACTACTTTAGCAGATTTTGTTTTTACAGATACACCAGACGGAGGATATTATCATCTTGTTTATCCTACTAATGGAATTCAAAATGGACCTGATGCAGTTGCCTTTGTAGGTCCTGATGGAGTTATTGAATTTATTTCTTATGAAGGATCTTTCACTGCAGTAGGAGGACCTGCTGATGGTATGACATCTACTAACATTGGTGTTGCTGAAAATAGTGGTACTACGGAAGGAACATCTATGCAAAATGATGGTTTTGGAAATTGGTCAACTGCTGTTGCTGCATCTTATGGTGAAGAAAATTCAGTTAACCTTCCTATTGAGTTGAAGTCCTTTACAGCATTTTATAACCGTGGTGACATAGATTTAGAATGGACTACAATAGCAGAGGTGAATAATTCTCATTTCAACCTTTTACACAGTCTTGATGGACGTTATTTTTCGCAAATCGCAACTATCGATGGAAATAACAATTCTTCTGAAGAAATTACGTATGAATATATCCTAAGAAATGTAGCATCTGGCGTTCATTACTTCCAACTGGAACAGGTTGATCATGATGGTAAATCAGAAAAGTTTTCTATTGAAATAGTGAAAGTTGATTCTAAGTCAATCTCTATTTTCCCTACATCGGGAGAATCCACATTGAATATCAATGGATTAGAAAATAACTCGGAATACTCAATTTACACTAGTACAGGACAAATAGTTCAAACTGGACAAACAAATGGCATGATTCAAATTGATCAATTAATCAATGGAACTTATTTCTTGCAAGTAAAAGGAGAAGTTTTTAGATTTTTTAAGATCTAATACCTTTATTCAGGTTAAAATAAAGAAAAGCGATATCGGAAAACTTGATATCGCTTTTCTTTTTTTGGGCCCCAGCCCAAAAGAAATTCAACTTCTATTTAATGATAAAAATTCAATTGTGATCTAGAAGGTCTTATATCATTATTCATCATTTAATTCTCCCCAAACATCAGCAAGCGGATCACTAAAATTCGTACCTCCAACAAGAAAATCTTTTGAAATCACACCTGCTTCAGCAAGTCCAAATAGTACTAATTCTTTGGCAATAAAAGGATCACTTGTATAAATTACGGATGTACTAGCAATCGATTCTAATCCAGCAACTTCTTTCAATGCTTCTTCATAATCTTTCTGTGAATAATCATGCAATAAATCAAGTTGATTTCCGCCACTGAAATAAGCTTTAATTACTCCGTATGGATCTTTTTCGGATCCCTTTGTCATTTTATTAGGGTCTGGAAAATGATGTAGGAATAGTGTTTTTAATGCTCCATTAATAAAAGACAATGCAACTTGATGTGCTCCTTCTTGTTCACCTTCATAGACTAATTCTACCTTGCCCGTAATAGCAGGAATGATGCCCCATAAGTCACTGATTCGAGCAAAACCTTTTTTCTCTCCATTTTTCAACATTCTCAATTCCACAGTAGAATAAAGATTCTCCAATGCAGAAATACTTAATCGTGCACTTACTCCACTCTTCTCATCTACAAAATCGCTATATCGAGCTTCGAAACTAGAATATTCGATAAGTTCATACAATAATTCAGGGATGTAAATATGATCACGCTGTTGATCTGATATTCCAGCCTCTTGACTTGTTATAGATTTTGCATCTTCAATAGATTCTGGATAGTGCGTTAGAATTTGACTTTCTATTCTGTCCTTTAGAGGCGTGATAATAGAACCTCTATTTGTATAATCTTCAGGATTTGCAGTAAAAACAAACTGAATATCAAGTGGAAGAGCCATTTTAAATCCTCTTATTTGAATATCACCTTCTTGCAGAATATTAAACAATGATACTTGAATACGCGCTTGTAAATCTGGAAGCTCATTCATTACAAAAATGCAACGATGAGACCTTGGAATTAATCCATAATGAATGACACGAGGATCGTTATACGTTAATTTCAAAGAAGCCGCTTTTATTGGATCAACATCTCCTATAAGATCAGCAACTGAAACATCAGGAGTTGCGAGTTTTTCTACATATCTATTTTCTCTATACAGCCAATCAATTGGCGTATCATCTCCCTTCTCTGCAATAACCTTCTGACCACTATACGTAATAGGGTTCATAGGATCATCGTTTAATTCATTGCCTTTAATAATTGGCACATATTCGTCAAGCAATTGCACCATCAACCTCGCCATTCTTGTCTTCGCTTGACCTCTCAACCCCAGTAATAATATATTGTGCCTAGATAATAAAGCCCTTTGCACATCGGGGATAACCGTTTCATCATATCCTATGATTTGCGAAAATATGGCTTGCCCTTCTTGAATCTTTGTACGCAGATTCTCTCTGATCTCATCTTTTACAGATCTTGGTTTATAACCTGTTTTTTTTAGTTCTCCCAGTGTTTTTATCGCATTGTGATTCATCTAAATTATTTTCTTTTTCTTTTGTTTTCCTTATAATCCATAAAAACGAACTCTCCTAGTCCTTCTAAAGAACTGTAAAACGCTTTTCCATTGTTTGCCTTAGTAAATTGATCCACAAATTGAACTAGGTAAGGATCTCGAGCAATCATGAAGGTTGTTATTGGAATTTGAAGTTTTCTAGCTTTTACAGCTAAAGACAATGTTCTATTTAAAATACCTTTATCTAAGCCAAAGCTATTTTTAAAATACCTTTTCCCCTTTTTAATACAGGTAGGTTTCCCATCAGTAATCATCATGATCTGCTTATTATTGTTTTTCTTCTTTCGTAAAATATCCATCGCAAGTTCAAGTCCTGCTACTGTGTTTGTATGATATGGACCAACTTCTAAGTAAGGAAGATCTTTGATCGAAATTTTCCAAGCATCATTTCCAAAAACGATGATGTCAAGTGTATCGTGTGGATATCTCGTCGTTATTAATTCTGAAAGGGCCATAGCCACTTTCTTCGCAGGTGTGATTCGATCTTCCCCATACAGTATCATGGAATGAGAAATATCAATCATTAATACAGTACTTGTTTGAGATTTATAATACGTCTCATGTACAGAAAGGTCTCTTTCAGTTAACTTGAAATCATCTATACCATTATTAATTTGAGCATTTCGTAAGGATTCACTGATATTTATATGATCCAATTTATCTCCAAAATTGTACGGCTTGGTTTCACTTGTAGCCTCATCCCCTAGGCCAGAAAATCGCGTATTATGTTCTCCTCTTTTCGATTTCTTTAATTGATCAAATATATCAGAAAGTGCCTTTTGCCTTAGCGCAATTTCCATTTTGGAAGTAGGAATTTTACCGAGTTTTCCGGTTCCATTTTCACCATTCTGGATATATCCTTTTTCTTCAAGATCTTTGATAAAATCACTAATTCCATAGTCCGGAGTAGTAAGATTGTATTCGTTATCCAAAGCAGTCAACCAGCTTAATGCTTCATCTATATTACCAGATGTATACACCAATAAATCCTGAAAAATCTTCAGTAATCTATCGAACGTACTTTCATTGGGATCTCCCGGTCTTGGTTTTTGAAATCGATAACCTCTCATCTCTTTGACTTATTGCTTTAACCCGAATTATGCATTACACAATCTATTACGCGCCCAAACCACCTCAAAATCAACGCTTCACTGTTGTTTTCAAATGAACCATAGCGATGCTACGATAAATCTTACAATTCGCCTGATTTTATAGCATTTTCAGCCCTCATAACAAAGCTCTAATACATAATTCGGGTTTAAATTCATGTTCACAAACACGTATGGTAAAAACCAATATAAAGAGGATTAGTTTAGAAATCTTGTAATTCTTTACTTTTCTTACGTTGTCGAAAGAATCCTTGAAGGATTTTGATTAGTATAAGTGTGGATATCATAACTACTTGAAATTACATTCGTTTTATGATTAACCTAATCTGACCCATATGATTAGCTTGATGTTCCATAACATGATACCAAGCCCAGTGATTGTTCATTGAGCTGTTTTTGACATTTGCCTTAAACCATTTATCATCTTTGGTTTTTAAAAGTCTTAACGTATTGCTTCGTACTTCATCCCATATATCAAGATAATATTGAATAGGCTTATTTACAAATTCAGCTCTAGCAGTTTCTCCAAGATTCATCGCTATATCAAACATGCGTTGCTCCTCCTCTGAATACACCTCACCTTCAAATGTATAAACTTGATAGTATTTCTCTGTTGCTGCCAAGTGCAATATAAGCGCTCCTATCCTATTGGCTTCTTCATCAAGAAGAAAATCTGTTTCTTCGACAGTCAAATTCTGAACACTTCTTGTTACTCTCGACTTCAGGTCTTCAAGCATAGAAACTGTTACCCCTATATGTGGTGAAAAACCCTTTACTGCCTTAATTTTCTGGGCTTTCAAAGCCGGAATAAAACAAAAACATAAGGCAAGAAGTAGAATGGTGTTCAATCTTTTGATCATAATATAGAAATGCGTTTAAAAATAAATGAAGTCCATCTTATAACTTCACTACTCTTCTAACGTCAACTTTTGTTTTTTCATTATCATGTAACTGAATAAAATAAGTTCCTTTTAGAAATCCATCCATCCTGATCTCTTTAGTATTTTCTTGTGTATAAACCAACTTACCTTGTACATCATAAACTCGAACCGATACATCTTCTTTGCTTTCGATGTAAACAACATCAGATACTTGGGTTGGATAAATTCTTATTTCAGATTGATATTGATCGTTGTGAATTGTAATGACTTCTGAATATTCAAATTGACCGTTGAAATCCACTTGTTTTAACCTGTAGAAATATCGAGATGATAAAAGGTTGTTGTCTAAGCATTCATACGTCGTTTCTTGGCTACTAAAACCTTTACCTTCAATCCGTCCTATTTCTTCAAATTTCACACCGTTCTTACTACGTTCAATTGCGAAATATTCGTTGTCAATTTCTACACCTGTTTTCCATGTTAAATAATTGCCATCATCGCTGCCCTCACCTTTAAAAGAAACCCAACTTACTGGTAAT